>JAYVEJ010000197.1:0-2069 GCA_043748885.1 Luteolibacter sp.
CCGTCCCGCTTCCTCGAGGATTTTCCCGCTGAGTTGGTCGAGGAATGGAACGTGGCCAACGACGATCCTTGGGCTGATGAGCCGTTCTAGCAGGAGTGCGCGAAGCTCTGCTCGCGCCGTGGTGGATGGAAGCTCTGCTCCATGCGGCGCGGAGCTCTTCGATGCGCAACGAAGCAAGCCGACTGCGCTTGGAATTTTTCAACCACAGATGAACAGGATACACGCAGATAAGAGGGATGAAGAGGCTGACGCGGGCAGATATTGAAAATCTTATCCCTTCTGCCATCTGCGTTCATCCCGTTCATCTGTGGTTTAGTTTCAAGTGTTAGGAAAATTGGTAGTGAAGACGAAGAGCTCCGCGCCGCATGGAGCAGAGCTTCCATCCGCCATGGCGGCAGCAGAGCGTGCCGCACTCTGGAATATCCGTTTGACGCCCACGGACCCGGTCGCCACCCTGACGCTGATGCGTTTCCGACCGATGAATCCAGCTCTTTCCCGCGCGTGACAGGTGGCCGCGTGATGCAGTGGAACTATCCGCTAGAGCTGCCGGTGGTGGAGCATCGGGAGGAAATTCTTGCCGCCATCCGGGCGCATCCGGTGGTGGTTGTGGTGAGCGAAACGGGTTCGGGGAAAACCACGCAACTCCCGAAGATGGTCGCTGAGGCCCTAGGCGTGGATGGCGGGCGGATCGGCTGCACCCAGCCACGGCGGATCGCGGCGGCCAGCGTTTCGAAGCGGGTGGCGGAGGAATTGCGGGTGCCACTCGGCGACTATGTGGGCTATCAGGTCCGCTTCGAGGACAAGACCTCGCGGGAAACGCGGATCAAGTTCATGACCGACGGCATCTTGTTAGCCGAGACTCAGGGCGACCGCGATTTACTCCAATACGAGGCACTCATCCTCGACGAAGCCCACGAGCGTTCACTCAACATCGACTTCCTGCTAGGCTACGTGAAGCGGCTGCTAGACCGCCGCAAGGATCTCAAGTTGGTCATTTCCTCGGCCACCTTAGACGCCGGAGCCTTCGCGGATTTTTTCTCAAACAACGGTGTGCCCGCTCCAGTGATCGTGGCTCCGGGCCGGATGTTTCCGGTGGCGGAATTTTTCCTGCCGCCCTTCGACGACGAGGACTTGCCGCAACACGTCGCCCGCGCGGTGGACTATCTCGGCGAGATGGAACCTAACGGCGACATCCTGATTTTCCTGCCTGGCGAGCGCGAAATCCGCGAGTGCGCGGATGCGCTGGAAGGCCGCCAATACCGTGGCACCGAAGTGCTGCCGTTGTTCGCCCGGCTTGGCCTCGGCGACCAGCAGCGGGTTTTTAATCCGGGCAACAAACGCCGCCTGATCCTCGCCACCAACGTCGCGGAGACCTCTCTAACGATTCCGCGGATCGCGTGCGTGATCGACTCCGGGGTGGCGCGGGTCAGCCGCTGGAGTCCGGGAAAAGGCGTGCAGCGCTTGCAGGTCGAGCCGGTCAGCCAGGCCAGCGCGCGCCAGCGGAAGGGCCGCTGCGGGCGGGTTAGAGATGGCGTGTGCGTGCGGCTCTACGAGGAAATGGAACTCACCGAGCGCCCGGAGTTCACCGATCCTGAGATCCGCCGCAGTTCTCTAGCAGGTGTTATTTTGCGGATGAAAGCGCTGGGCCTGCCAGAGATCGACGAGTTTCCTTTTCTCGATCCACCATCGCCGAAAGCGGTCTCGGAAGGCTATCGCACGCTGCGCGAGGTCAATGCGCTGGATCAGGAAAAACGCCTCACCGACTACGGTCGCCAGATCGCGCGCTTGCCGGTCGATCCGCGGTTAGGGCGGATGTTGATCGAGGCTCGCAAGGAACATTGCTTGGCCGAGGTGTTACCGATCGTTGCGGCGTTAGAGTCGAGCGATCCGCGCGAACGTCCGGCGGAAAAGACCCGCGAGGCGGATGCCGCGCACGCCCGCTGGAAGGACGGCGACAGCGATTTCATTTCACTCCTGCGGCTGTGGAATGACCTCGCAAAATTCCGCGACAACCGGGGCCGCTGGCAACGCAATGCCCTGCGGAAATTCTGCGGACCAGCCTTCCTCAA
>JAYVEJ010000198.1:0-5584 GCA_043748885.1 Luteolibacter sp.
CACATGAAACGGTTATTTTGAAGCAGCGGTAAGAACGGCTGTAACAGATAGGAGTGGGCAAAATAGGGCGAATTCATCCACCACTGGCAGGTTCCCGCAGCATCCTATTTCCGGTTGGCAAAGTGACTGTTCCATCATAGAAACCAATCAACGCATCCCCTCCCGTCGATGTCCCCTCAATCCTTCAGCTTGAAAAACCTCGCCGCCCTCCTAGACTCCGCCCATGAATCCGAAGAACCAGCGCAGGATCACCGCCGAGGAAATGCTCGAACAAACCCGTCGCAACCGCCTCCGCTCGGCGATTCTCGAATCACGCAGTGGGCCCGTGCTGCCGGAAGATGCCTTGAGGCTGGTGACTTCGCCCAAACCCTCGACGGTGGCCAAGTCGAAGGCGAGCTGAGTGATATTTTCCGAGAAACACCCGAATTCGGGCGCTCGCTTGCCCTTCGTCTCGCCGATTTCCATCAAGGCAACTCCCAAGGCGATCTGACGCTCATCGGCGGGGGCGGCGAAGCCGTGGTCTTTGGCGATCCCGCCAATCAACAGGTCATCAAACTCCTCGGTGGCGCGGGCAAAGCCGGGTTCGGTTGGACCATCGACATCGATCCCGAGGGACTCTGGATTCTCCGTCCCGGCGGCCTCGCCGAGTCCCTCCGCCGCTTCGCTATAGCCGAAGAGCATTTTCCCACCGGTCTCGATCTCCACGCCCTCGCCACCGACGGCAGCTTCCTCCTCCTCCAACAACCCTTTATCGTTGGCGAAAATCCGACCTCTCCCCAGCTTGCCGACTGGATGCATCAGCGCGGCTGGCAACTCTTCGTTCCGCCGACCCGCCACGACATGCTCGCCACCCAAACTTGGCGTCGCGGCGACGACATTGCCACCGATGTCCGCCCGGAAAACGCCATCCTCGCCGAGACCGACGGGCAGATCTATCCGTTTGATTTCATTCTACAACAGACAGCGTTGTAGCGGCGCTTTGTGAGCGTCGATGTGGATGAGTCGGGCGAAGCCTCTGCAAGGGTACCGCAGACGGTCATCCGTCTTCCTAATTGGTCCGACACTGTCGGACCAATCTGGCCACTTTTCCCAAATCACCTACGACCTAGACGGAAGCCAAACGCCATAAAACCCGGCTACAAACAGACCGCACCGCGAAGTCTTCTCTCGCGGCTTTGGAAAAAAGCGACGGACGCAGGATCGTGTTGACCGGCCCCTTACTCGTTAGAACCAGCCTCAGCTACGAGTTGATGCCCCCCGGGCTCGGTGAGCCCGCGTTGCGAGAGTGACTTATAAAGCCTTGAAGCTGAGCGGAATCTCTGCCAGAGATCCCAGCGTGGCAACGCAAACAGTGGTCGTAAAAAAGTCAGGGTGCGGCGGTGGGTGCCTGCTCCTGCTTGTTATTTTTGGAATTGTTGGATACCTGACTACGAAGACCAGCCAGCCATTTTTGGCACGGGCGATCGCCGAAGCAAAAGAGTCGGGCATGGCAAAAAAAGAAGCTAGGTCCAAGCTGACTATAGCCGACTCCAGCGTCAGCAGGTCAAACGATGGTAAATTATTGTCTTCCTTCACTATTACCAACAATGGGCCGATTCTGGCGAAGGATTTCTATCTAGAGTTAGATGCGTTTGCCCCCAGCGGAACCCGTCTTAATCACCTGAAGGCGACCCTCTTTGACATGGTTCAGGCTGGTGAATCAAAAAAAATCAAAAATGTTAGTTTTGGAGCCGCTGACCCACAGGCAAGCGGATATTCAGCTCCTGAAATTTACGAGTGCACATTCATTTCGGCTCCGTAGGAGTCTTCTGCAAGCTCCGCAGCAGCGCGTCGATAGGTACCAGTCGACGGGGTCAGATGGAGTCCTCATGACCTAAGGCCCATGACAAAACGCCCATCCCCGTAGTCGTGGTAGTTGTGTTCACCATTTCCACTGATAGCTAGAGCAGCGGTTCACAGAGCGAACTCCACGCGCTCGTAAAGATCGGCGAGTGATAGGGTGGCGTCGATCTCCGGCAGCAGGATGGTGGCATCGAGCCCGGCGTGACGTTCAATGGCGAATCCGCCTTCCGGCAAGCGGCGGTGAAGCGTGACGGATGGTGAGTCCGGCTCGACGAAGAGCAGCACTTTGAGTGACGAAATCGTCAGGTAAGCGTCGCGCTTCTCGCCGAGATCGGCGCGGTGGGTGGAGTCGCTGAGCATCGGGCGCACCACCGTATTCCTGTTGGAGATGAATGCGGACCCGCGCGTCGATCTGAGATTGATCAACCACGATGAGGCGGGGGAATCGCCATGAAACCTGCCTCGGCATCAATGCTCGATTGCCGAGACCGTATCGATGTCTTTCATGGGAATTGTCGGGGAAGTTGAACCGCATGGAACGCAGAGATCGCAAAGGGATGAATTCTGATGTTCTTTGTGCTCTTTGCGTTCTCTGCGGTTATAAAATTCTAAATTGGTCACTCGTTCCCATGCAGGCCCCATTGCACTTCATCCATCACAAAGGCTTCCGTCACCTGCGATCAGCATCGTGCTCTGCCGCCGCAAGAACGACGCCCTCGTCGAACTCACCCTGCCGCAGGACGCCAATTGCTTCGCCTCGAAATACCAGCTCTATCTTCCCTCCAAAGAGGAACTCGAGGCCCGCCTCGAACAAATCACCTACGACCTGGACGGAAGGAAAAGCCATGAAACCCGGCTACAAACAGACCGCGCCGCGAAGTCATCTCTCGCGGCTTTGGGACAAGCGACGGCCACAAGATCGTATTGCCCGGCCTCTCGTGCGCTAGCACCAGGGTCAGCAACGAGTGGGTCTCCACCAGGCTTGGGATGGGACACCCAAGCTCGGTGAGCCGCATGCTTTCTGCTGGGTGCGCCGACAAGGATCTAGCAATGAAAAGGAACGCGCTACCCCTAATCCTCTTCACTCTATCCAACAATCTGAGATTTACGGGCGACTAGTTCACCTGCGATTTCAAACCCACCAAAACCTTGGTAACTCCCGTCACATTAGGACAAATAAACTCAGAGCCACACCTACAAACCGCAGCGCCAGCACGGCACACCAGCGCGACTTTTTTGCCCGCGCTGCTCGTGTCGTGGAAATTCAGCACCTCAAAACTCGCAACCGCATGAGTGCCTCAAGGTTTGTTATACATGATCGGCTTATCCTTCGCGCGAGGGCGACGTCTGACAGGGAAACGGATCTCCCTTTCCTCAAGCGACATTCCCTCGTAAACAACCTCGACCAGACTCTTCATTCTCTTGCCAAACCGGGATTTGGCATTCCATGTGAAGACGACGGTTTTCCCATGATTTTTTCGAACCAAAACTCCCGCTCTCTCGAACTTATCGCGCTGCCGTTGAATGGGAAAAAGTGTGAGATCAAAGTCCGAAGAAATCGCCCTGCCATAGGACTCGCTGTAGTGATACACATGGAGCAGTACAGCTTCCGCCGCCTTTCCACCGAAGACTTCTCCAAGCACCGTCAATCAGGCGGTGTTGGTCTGTAGAAACCGACCCGGCGAAATCAACCTGCGGGCATTGTCCCATTGGTGTGATGGAGAGGGTGGGCCGGCCGCCTTCCGAAAACCCGTCCGGCATCTAAAGAACACCCCATGACCTTCACCTCACCCGAATACTTCCTTCTCATTCCCGCCCTCGCGCTCGTCGGCTGGTTCTGGCGCGGGCTGAAATTGCACTCACCGCTGCGGGCTTTATTGTTGGTGCTCGCTGTTGTCGCGCTAATGGAACCGATCATCCAGCATCAGCAAAACTCGCTCGATCTCTACGTGCTGCTAGACCGCTCGGACTCCACGGAAGACTTGATCGACAAAGGGCTACCGGAGTGGCAACGGCTGCTAGAGTCCGCGAAACCGAGCCGCCGGGACACCCTGCATTTCATCAACTACGCCAGCGAAGTCGCCGAGGCGGGCGCGGATGGCTCGTCATTTACCGGCTCCAGGAAATTGACGAAAACCGGGCTGGCCTTGCAATCCATCGCCGCGCAGGCCGATGAAAAGCGGCCGTCGCGGGTGCTGTTATTTACTGACGGCTACTCGACCGAGCCACTGCAAGAAGCCGCCGCGCAGATGCAGGCGCGGGGCATCCCGCTGGACTTCCGGTTGGTCCGCGAGGAAACCGAGAACGACTTCCGCATCGCGCGAATCGGGTTTCCCGAGCGGGTCCAAGTCGGCGAGCCATTTTTGATCTCGATCACGGTTAGAGGCGCGACCGCTGCGACTTTCCCGCTGATCCTCCGCCGCAATGGCCAGACTCTCACTGAGTCATCGGTCACCCTCGTCAACGGCCAAGCCACCGTGGAATTCACCGACCGACTGTCCCGCTCGGGTGGTTTCGAATACCAGGCCGAGATTCGCCCGGAAAAAGACGCCCACCCGGGTAACAACCGCGCCACCCGTTGGATCGAAATCACCGGTGGCCCGCGCATCGTGCTGGCGACCCGCTATCAGGACGATCCGGTGGCCAAGGCGCTCGCGGCGCTGGATTTCACGGTCGAAACCGTTAGTGATCCTGCCAAGTTGAAGCCGGGACTTCTGGCCGGCGCGCGGGCCGTGATCCTGAACAACATCCCCGCTCACGAGGTGCCTAACGACTTCATGAAATCGTTGGATTTTTTTGTCCGCGAGCAAGGTGGCGGGCTGCTGATGGCGGGCGGCGAGCATTCGTTCGGCTCGGGCGGGTATTTTAACTCGCCCATCGACGCGCTGTTGCCGGTGTCGATGGAGCTGAAATCCGAGCATCGCAAGCTCGCCGTCGCGCTGGCAATCGCGATGGATAGATCGGGCTCGATGAGCGTCGGCATCGGCGGCGGCAAGACCAAGATGGATCTGGCAGACTTCGGCGCGGCGAATGCCATCGACTTGTTAGGGCCGATGGATCAGGTCACGGTTTTCGCCATCGACAGCGAGGCGACGAAGACGATTCCACTCACCCGAGTGGAAAACAAGAAGGCCGAACTCGGCGCGAAGGCCCGCAAGATCCGCTCCTCGGGTGGTGGGATTTATGTCTATGTGGCACTCAAAGCGGCGTGGGAGGAACTCAAAAAATCCCCCGCTGGCACGCGGCATGTGATCCTTTTTTCCGATGCCAATGACTCCGAAGAGCCAGGCGACTACAAGAATCTGATCAAGGAAATGACCGACAACGGCGCGACGATTTCCGTCATCGGCCTGGGCACCGACAAGGATGTGGACTCCGCGCTGTTAGTCGATATCGCGAAGCTCGGCAACGGCCGGATGTTTTTCTCAGACCAGCCGCTGGATATCCCGAAAATCTTCGCACAGGAAACGGTGACGATCGCCCGCTCGGCATTCATCAAGGAGCCGATCGGGGCGCAAGCGACGGGCCCCTGGGCGGAGATTTCACCGAAGCCGACCGACTGGCTCAAGCAGGTGGATGGCTACAATTTGTCCTACGCCCGCGAAGATGCCACGGTCTCGCTGGTATCCACCGATGAATACCTTGCGCCGTTAGTCGCCCATGCCCGGCGCGGGCTGGGACGCAGCGCGGCGGTGTCGTTCCCGTTAGGCGGCGAGTTTTCGGAAAGCGCCCGCAACTGGCC
>JAYVEJ010000199.1:0-2064 GCA_043748885.1 Luteolibacter sp.
AAAAACCTTCCCCAATCACCGGAGGCTGGGCTACGGATCGGGAGCGACAGCCGTCTCGCCGGAGGCGTTGGCGAGTTCCTCGGCCACCCCCGCGTAGGCGCGGAGAAATGCCGCGTGGGCTTGGGTGACGGCGGTCCACAGATCATAAGAAGCACTGCGGCTTTTCGCCGAGCGTTCGATGAGGCGGATGGTTGCGACCATGTCTTGCACCCGCTCCACCCACTCGCGGTCATTCTTTTCCGCATAACGGTGGAGGCGCTCGACTTGGTCGTGGCACGTCTCGTAAGTCGCGCCCAGTTGCTGGATTTGCGCATCGTTGTATGGCAAGCCGGACGTCAGTTTGACGAGCCAATCGAGAGGCTCGACGGCACGGCGGAGTTCCGCACTGAGGACCGCACGGGTCACGAAAATCGGGCGATTGCCCGCGCCTTGGAGGGCGAGCAGCTTCGCCGAGTAGTGGTAGGGTGCCTCCAAGGAAATCTCCGCCAAGCGGCGGCGGACAAAAGGGTTCGCCACATATTGGCCGAGCGGCAGGGTGCCGATTTTCTCGCGGATTTCCCGGAACTGCGCAGAAACTTTGGCAAACGTGCCCTCGGGAGTTTTCGCCGTGAGGTGGAGCAGCTCCTTGAAATTCGCAGCCAGCACGATCTCGTAGTCGAAGAAAATTTGCGGTCGCTCAAGTGCCAGCATCGACGGCAAATACTCGGCGGCTGCCGTCGGCAAAACCAAACGCCCACCAGTGCCGGGGCCGAGTGACCGGAGCTGATTCCAAAATCCAGTGGGGAGGACGAATGCACCGGATTCGTCGATCAGGCCGATGATGGTCGCCTCCGGCTCGCGGCCAGAAATCGCCGAGCTTGCCAACACGGCGGCGGCGGCACTGAGCGAATGACGCTTTTTGGAGATAAGCGACTCGACCAGCGCGGGGCTGGAAATCGTCACCCGCCCGCCCGCAGGCAGGCTGCCGTGGTGATTTGTTAGCAGCTTGAGCAGCGGGGAAATCAACGGGGCAAGCATCTCGTGACTCGCATCCCCACCGAGCACCAGCGCGAAGGGTTTCGGCTGGCCACCCTCGGTCGGCGATTGCTCGGCGACCATCTCGATCGGTGCGGCAGTGAGGGTCCATTTCAAGGGTTCCGTCTTAGCGGCTCGCTTCCACAACGGAGTCATCAGGCGTGCCTTCGCCAGCAAAATGCCAGTGTGAGCAGGCTCGATTTCAACAGATTTCTGGGTTTTCACCGGAGGCTTCGTCTCGTAAGCGGCCAGGCTGGGGATCCAGCTTTTCCAAGCCCCACGTTCGCCAGCGCCGCGGATTGCTTGCGCCCGAGAATCTTGCGGGTCGGCAGCGGCCATCACATCTGCTAGGCAGGCCGCGAGTGCTTGGCCTTGCGCCCCAGCTTCCGGGGTCTCTAACCACGCCAGATCTTGCCAAATCCGCGCGCGGCTTTTTTCCAGCGGCCCCGCCTCGGTGACAGGCGTGTGCTTCCCGCTTCCGAAATCCGCGAGCACCTCCCGCGCCTTGGCATTTCCTGGATCGAGCGCCGTCGCGAGTGCTAACATCTGGGCCGCCGTCCGGCGCGCCGCCGCAGTGTCCGCCGTCCACCCTTGGGCCAGCGTGACCAAATGCCGGGAAAGCCCCGCCAGGGTCTCCGCATCCAGCGGCACTTTGTCCCGCCGGAATGCCACTGGACCTTCCGCTGGTGCGGCGAAATTTCCCGCCATCAGCGAGGTCGCCGCAGCCAGCAGCAGCGCCGCGATGCGCGGTAGGTGGAGTTTTCCCGGAATCATTCGCGTAAACTTAAGCAATCCCTACGCCGACCCACAAGCCAACATTGCAGGACCGCCGTGCTTGGCCCTAAATCCCCGCATGTCCGAACCCTTGCCGACGTTTGAAACCCGCGAAGAAGTCATGTTTTTCGACACCGACTGCGGCCAAGTCGTCCACAACATCGCCTACCTGCGGATGATCGAGACTTGCCGCACTCGCCTCGCCGCCAAGCTCGGCATGGACCTGCGCAGCATGTCGGCCACCCACCTTTACCCCGTCGTCATCCGCACTGAGAT
>JAYVEJ010000200.1:0-5576 GCA_043748885.1 Luteolibacter sp.
GAAATGGAGGCGCTCAATCTCCGGTGCGAGCCATTCCAGCCGAATTGGAACTACTCACTCGCACCAAAATCCATTATTTGATTTTGCGGGCGTCCTAAGATCTCGCCCGCATCTGTGACAATGAAACGCCAATGCTTGTTAGTCGGGATCCCGGAGATGCGAAAAGGGAGTGAAAGGATTTTGCGTGATCAGCGGTTACATCTCAACAGCCCGCAAACAAGGCCCAAACCTAGTTAGTGGTGCGCCTTAAAACCGCCTTTGCCGGCACTCCCACCAGTCTCACCCCCCTAACCAGTTACCTCTTTATTAACCTGAATTTTTAGGAGAATTCGAATCTGAGGTCCAAATCCTTTATCCTAGATCCATGAGAAAACCGCAAAATCCAATCCATCCGCTAATCCTGTTATTGCTGCTCGCCACTTCGACTCTTGCCGCGCCGTTGCCCTCTCCCCTCGCCGTGACACCCGATGTCATCGGTGCAGATCTCCAAAATAATTTCATCGCCGCACCGGGCGCGATCAACCAAGTGAGCAACGGCTTCGTCGCCTATCGCAGGCAGTTCACTCTGGCCGCTGCGCCAGCCTCCGCGAGGCTGCATCTCTTCGCGGATGCCCGCTACGTTCTGTGGGTCAACGGCACGCCGGTCCATCGAGGCCCCAACCGTTTTCAAACACGCGGCCCGCAGTATGACACGGTGGAAATCGGTTCCGCCCTAGTCGCCGGACCTAACACAATAGCCATCGTGGTCATGGGGAATTCCAACAATGCCCGGATGATGCGGCACGCGCCCGGCCTTACTTTGCGGCTCGACATCGGTGGCACCACCGTGGTCCGGACCGATACCAACTGGAAATGCAGCAACCAAACCCGCTACCGGCCTGCTTCCGTCACCTGGCCTGACATCATCGACCGCATCGACATGCGCGTGGAGGACGGCGACTGGACCTTGCCCGCTTACAATCACAGTAATTGGAGCGCGGCGGTCGCGGTCTCCGGCGATTCGTGGGGACCGCTGGCCGCACGGCGTATTCCACTCCTTCGCGACACGCCTGTGGCACACACGTTCACCGGAGGTACCATACTGCCCATCCTCCTTACGAGCGGCCAGCGGATCGACTTCACCATGGGTCGCCTCGTGCAGGCCTATACGCTCCTTGATATCGAAACGACCGCTGACACCCAGCTCACCCTCAATTACGCCGGCGGGATCACTTATTTCGCGAAAGCGGGCCGTCAGACCTATGTCAGCAGCGACAGCTATGCCTTCGACGGCGGCGCGATCACGGTCAATTCAGGCCAAGCGACGATCCACTCCATCCAGTTCATCGAGCGTCTCTATCCGTTTGATCTCACTGGAAGTTTCAATTCTAGCGACCCCCTGCTCAATAAGCTCTGGGCCGTCTGCGCCCGCAGCGGCCAAGTTCTCAGCGAGGATGCCTACGTTGACTGTGCAGACCGCGAGCGCGCCGAGTGGATGGACTGCGATCCGCCCGCCTTCGACACCACCCGCACCGCACTCTCTGCGCCGGAACCCGACGGCCAGCCCATCCACAGCGACGCACGATTACTCGGCGAAATGCTCCGCCGCACCGCCCTCAGCCTGCAACCGGATGGCTGGGTCAAGGCCCATACCTGCTCAGACCGCTACGACATCCATGCCAAGATGGAGGACCGCGCCTGTGACTGGGTCCAAGGCGCACGGCGTTACTACGACAGCACTGCCGATCCCGCGCTGATCCGGGAAATTTGGCCGACGATCATCGCTCAGCTCAACTATTTCCTCACTCGCCGCTCCGTACGCGGTCTGGTAAGAGTCCGCGAGTGGGTCGTCTGGGGAAATCCCATCGGCTACTACACCTGCGAGGGCACCGGCTTGAACTCCTTCGTTTACAAGGCTCTCGCGGACGCTGCCTATCTTGGCCAAGCCATCGGTGAGAACTCACAAGCCGCGACGTTCAGCCAAGCCGCCACCGATCTGGCCGTTGCAATGAATACGGTGCTCTGGGACGAAGCAACCGGCAACTACTTCACGGGCTACTACTCCACTGCGGATCAAGTGGCCTCGGAAAACAACGGCCTCACGACCTCACTTGCCATCGCGAATCAAAAATTCGAACCCAGCATGTTCTCGGCACTATGGATGCTTGATCAAGGTGCCGTCCCAGAAGCCCGCAAAGCCCGCGTCACCGCCTACCTCATCGCAAACCGCGCTCAATCCGAGCGAATCATGACATTTTACTACCTATTTTCCCAACTCTACCAGCAGCACACAGCCGCCTTCGACACGGAAATACTCGACACTTTTCGCACGAAATGGTCCGGCATGGCGAACTCAGCCTATCAGACGACTTGGGAAGATTTTAACTCCGGCGGCGGCAGTTCCATCGCCCATATCTACGGGATGTTTCCCGGCTATTTCCTGAGTGCCTACACGCTCGGCGTCCGCCTCGACGGCCTGCCCGCCACGAAAAAACTCCTCATCGAACCACGCCCTGGCGATCTTACCTTTGCCGCCGGGCGTGTCGTCACCGAGCTGGGTGTCGTGCCCGTCTCATGGAAACGGAGTAACGGCGGACTCGAAGTCACCTGCACCATCCCGCCAGGCGTCTCCGCCACACTTCGCGTACCGCGCTTCAATACCTCATTGCTCCCAAGCGCCACTCTGAATGGGCAGAAGATCACCAATCTCGTCACCGATGGCCGCTACGTCGTCGTGCCCGTGT
This sequence comes from Luteolibacter sp., assembly GCA_043748885.1. Lineage (GTDB taxonomy): Bacteria > Verrucomicrobiota > Verrucomicrobiia > Verrucomicrobiales > Akkermansiaceae > Luteolibacter. The sequence continues at coordinate 2,724 of JAYVEJ010000200.1, forward strand.
CCGCAGGCAGCCATGTGCTCACGGTTTCTTCAGATCTCACATGGTAGGGTCGCGGCACCAATACGACAGCTAGCAGCCTGTCGGACTTAGACTTCAAGCCCCCTGACCCGACTTCGCGGACTCGACTGATGACTAAGGGGCAGGCCACCTTTCAAGTTCTCTCATGCTCTTCAATCGCAAGCTCCAGAAATCGAAATCGATAAATCAATCACCCCCTCAAATTGGGCAGTCACGGATTTGTCAGATGGGTAACTGATCTCCGCCGCGAACGATGCTTACGCCGCGATCAAAGTCCACCACGCGCTGCAGTCGGTGCCGGAAGTGAACCTTGCCGCGCTCGCCGCCTCTGCTCATGTCCCTTTGAGGAAACGCTTTTCCAACTCCGGCAGCGGCAGGCTGGTCAAATCGCCCGCCACCGAGTCGGCCAAGGACTTGCGCGCGGCGGCGGGCAAGGCTTCTGTCAGGCTTGTTAGGATCGTCTGCGGGACCACCAGTTTCCATGCTGGATTGCCTTCTGCGGCCACGATTTCGCCGATCTTTGTGGCGATCCGTTCCAGTGCCTGCTTTTCGAGTTCGGACTTCAGGTTGTGCTCCTCGCCATAGCTCATTCCGCCCCTGCGATCCACCGCCCCGCTCTGGCTGGTGCGACCGGCTTGGTCGGTGACCACGTCGCTGATCGTTTCCGGCCTCATTTCCACCAAGCTTCCGGCGACTTCGACCAAGTGCGCTTTGTCCCGCGGATCGTCTCCCGCTTCGCGAAATTTCACGGGCCTGACCCGTCCGAGATTGGCAATCACAATAAGCTTTTCCATGGTTTTCATAAGTTAGGATGCGTTCCGAAAATGAACCCATCCCGCACCCTGCGCAAGGTGGAAGTCAGCGCGGCAATGCGGAGTGGGTTGAAGCGCCTACAACTCCGAACATCCGTAATGAACGCCCACCACCACCCGCGCAAGTGGAACGATAGGCGGAGAAATTTTAGACTTTTAGAAAGCAATACGAGCGGTAGGACAGCTCGCCGGTTTGAAGGGCGTTGTAAACGCGCGAGCCTTTCACGCCGGCGAAGTCGCGACCGAGGCTGTGGAGGAATTTGGGCAGCTTTTTGTCGAGGAGTTCAGAGGATCTCGCGGAATTGCATTCCATGCCACGGAGCACTTCGGCACTGATTTCGCGCACTTGCAGCAGTTTGAGCGGGGCGTTTGCGAGGGCACTTTCCCATAAGGGGATGCCGTCGGCGAAGCGGAAATCGGCATACAGGAAATAGCCGCCGGGTTTGAGGACGCGGCCAACTTCCGCTAGAAAACGCGGGAAATCTGGATAGCAATGCGAGGCTTCGATGTTGATGACGGCGTCGAACGAGTTTTCTGGGAATGGCAGATTTTGGGCATCGCCTTGGAGGAATTCTAAGCCTTGGGCTTGATGGCGGTTTTTGCAAAATTTGATCCCAGCGGGATTGAGATCGAGGCCGATGTAGGAGGTGGGTTGCTGGGAGCGGGTGAGATACGATGCGCCGCCGCCGTGGCCGCAACTGACTTCTAGGACGTTTTTCCGATGGAAATTCACCTGCATGCCGACGTGGTGATAGAGCTGGATGCAAGCGCGGTCCGGCTCGTCCTCAGCGGCGAGTGGGATGTCTAACAGCGGCTCGGTCTCGAAGGCGTAGTTGAGAAATAACACATCTTGGCCGCGGAGACGCCGAGTGAGAAAGGGATACCAGAGTTTCCAAATGCCTTTGCGGAGCGGGCCGATGGAGAAGAGATAATCGATGAATGGCATGATGAAATCGGGTGCCCCTACTGGTCCGCCGAGGTTTTGGTGGCTTCCGCTTCGGTGTCATCCGGTGGGTGCTCGTCGGTGTCTGGGATCTCCACGGGCTGCTGCGGGAGCAAAGGCTCGGACTTGGGTGCGGGCGCCGAGTCCGGCTCCGGCGGGGAATTTTGCGGCATGGTTTTCAGGAGCTCGCGAGTTTCTGAGAGAGCCGCTTGATATTGCCCCATTTGGCCGGGAGTTAGAATGCCGTCGAAACATTTTAGAAGTTCCTCAAGCTCGCTGCGTTGTTGGTTTAGCACTGCCTGATAGGCCACAGCGGGGTCGCCGACGGAGACCTTCTCGCCCATTTTCGTGAGCATCAGAATGCCGTCTGCGGACAGCTCTTTGCCGCCGGTGGGCAGCACGGATTTGTCAAATAACAGGGTCGCGGCGCTGGGGATGGACTGGAGGTCGGCCTTCGCTTTTTGGCGGAGCCGGTCGAGGACTTCCAGGCGCTGCGCGGGTGCTAGATCGATCTCGTCGATGGCACCAGTGAGTATTTGCTGGGAGCGCAGCTCGATCCGGTTCTCGCGCTCGCGTTCGCGGAGTTCCTGGAATTTAGCGAGCTGCACCGGCGTCAGCAATTTCGCCAAGCCGTCCTCCACCGCTTTGCCGCGGGTGGTTAGATCCTCGATGGCGGGCGCGGTGGCACTCGCACTGGCTTGCACGCTTTCGATCAGTTTGATGATTTCGCCCTGCTGGTCGATCGACAGGCCAAGCGCTTCGGTGAGCCGGAGCATCTTCGCCTCATCGCGGGTTTTCGGGCCTTGCTCAGCTTGATCCGCGAGCGGGAAATCGCTGGCTTTGACATCCTTCGGGCGCTTGCCGTCGGTGGGCGACGGGCGGCTGCCGGTCTCGGCACGAGCGACTCGCGGTGCTGCCGCTTGCTCGGCGGGGGTCAGAGCTGGGGTGGCGGCGGGCTTGGCAAGCCAAGCGATGGAAAACCCGACGAGGGCGGTGGCGGCGGGAAGCAGGTAGTTGGATTTCATGCGTGGCGGATGGCGGTGACTGCGGCAGCCATGTCGGGTGCGCGGAAGGTCGAGG
>JAYVEJ010000201.1:0-5565 GCA_043748885.1 Luteolibacter sp.
CCAGGTCCGACACCTTTAAGGAATCATTGCCCGCAAGTCGCGCACTCACAAAATCCATCGCGAGTTTCGCCTGATCGACCGGAACTCCGACTAACGGACGAAGAACCACCGAGGTGTCTAAGCTGACATTTTCGAAATTCACAGCTCGGTCAGTTTGAGTTTCTCAGCAACCTCCGCTCCCCAACCTGCGGCGATGGCCTCCTTGATGGCATCCATATCGTGATTTTGATCCTCCCGGACATATTTGCGGGCAATCGCCCACCACGGCATTTTTTCTTCATCGAACTCAGTGGAGCTAAAAGTAGGTCCGGGTTTCTCCTCTAACCACTTTTGAAAAAGGTCCACCGCCACAGCCCTAACTGGACGGCCTTCCATGGCGCTGCGGGCCTTGACGCGGCGGTAGAGTTCGTCAGGGATGTCGAGGGTGGCTTTCATCGAATAGTGGTTTCTGTATTCCCGGCCACGGGTCAAGTTGGGGTTTTCACCAGTGCGGCGGCGTAGAAGCCGTCGTAGCCAGTGGCGGCTGGGGAGACGGGGCGTTCTTCGAGGAGGGTAAAACCACCGCTGGCTAACAGCTTGTCGATGGCCGCACGGTTTTCCGAGGGGAGGATCGAGCAGGTGGCGTAAACAAGGCGGCCGCCGGGCTTGAGCATGGCGGTGTATTTGTCTAGCAGCTCGGCTTGGATGCCGCGGAGGCGGTCGATGGCGGCGGGCTTGAGGCGCCACTTGAGATCGGGCTGGCGCTTCAAGGTGCCGAGGCCGGAGCACGGCGCGTCGATGAGCAGGCGGTCGGCGACTTCGGCGAAATCGATGGTGGTGGCGGCGGTGATCTCTTTGGATTTCACGCACTTGTTGGCGTTGGCGCGTTTGGCGCGACGGTCGAGTTCGACGAGTTTTTTCGAGTCGATGTCCATGCCGAAGACCCGGCCGTCGCCTTTCATCAAGGCTGCTAGATGGAGGGATTTCCCGCCGGCCCCGGAGCAGGCGTCGATGATGCGCTCGCCGGGTTGGGGATCGACGAGCGGGGCGATCATCTGCGAGCCGGCGTCTTGGATTTCCACGCGGCCATCCATGCGGAGGGTCTTGGGCAGGGATTTGCCGGGGGCGAGGACGAGGGCATCCGGCAGGCCGGGCACTTCGGTGGCGGTGATCTGGAAACTGGCAAGCCAAGCGATGGCTTCGGGGCGGGTGGTGCGGAGGGTGTTGACGCGGAGAAAAATGGAGGCGCGCTGGTTGAGAGCGGCGAGCTCGGCATCCCAGGCAGCGCCAAGTTCGGCGGCACCGAGGGCGTCTAACCAGTCTGGGATCGACTCGCGGACGGCGCGGGGTTGGGCTGCGAGCTCGGCTTCGCGGGCTTTCATTTCGTCGGCGGATTTGCCGTTGTAGGCCCACCATTCCGGGATGTCGTAGCCCATGCGGACCCATTGGGCGGCGCAGAGGGCGGTGGTTTCCTCGCTATCGACGAGGAAACTCAGGGCACGCCGCCAGCGGGCGACTTCGAAGACCGTCTCGGCGATGAAACTGCGGTCGCGCTTGCCCCATTTCGGGTTTTCCTCGAAGGCGGTGGCGAGTTCGTGGTCGAGGACCTTGTGCTCGCGGAAGACGGACTTGGCGATGGTGGAGGCGGCCTCGGCGAGGATGCGGTGCATTTTCATAAAAGCGGAACGTTTCCTAAAGCGGGCGATGTGGCAAACTTGGTTTGTGGAAAAGAGGCGGGCACGATCATTGAAGAGGTTTTTTAACCGCAGATGGACGCAGATAAACGCAGATGGAAGATGGGATGATGATTGGAACCTGACACCTCTCCACCTCACAACTTCTGTTCTTATCTGCGTCCATCTGCGTTCATCTGTGGTTAAAAAAATCTTAATTCCGAGGTCCGGTCCGTGGAGTGAGATGGTCTTAATTCTTGAGTCGCGAGCGATTCCAGCATTCGTTCCCGCCGTGCCGACTGTCCAACTCAAGTATCAAACATTCCACCCCTCGATCTGGCCGAAAATGATCGGCGAGGTTTCCCGCGACGCGACGCCGGGGTCATTCGTCCTGGTGTTAGGGAAAGAAGGCACCCCCTTCGGCTGGGGGTTGTGGAACCCGAAATCGCGGATGCCGCTGCGGGTGGTGAGCCATTCGCTGGAGGAGTTAGGCGACGAATCCTTTTTCGAAAATGCGATCCGCCGCGCGGCGAAGTTGCGCCGCGAGGTGCTAAAACTGGATGCGCACACAGATAGCTACCGCGCGATCCACGGCGACGCGGATTTCATGCCGGGCATCGTGGCGGATAAATTCGCGGACGTGCTGTCGGTGGAGATCACCAATCTCGCAGCGTGGCAACGCTTGCCGAAATGGCTGCCGCTGCTGCACGAATGCTTCGATACCAAGCGCGTGGTGGTCGGCGTGGATCAGGACTTGGCGCGGATCGAAGGCATCCCGCATCGCGGCGGGGTGGAGTCTGACAACGTGCGCTCGGTGAAAATCCGCGAGCACGGAGTGCGCTATGAAGTGGATTTTTCCGAAGGCCACAAGACGGGGTTTTTCTGTGACCAGCGGGACAGCCGCAAGAAATTCGGCGCTCTAGCAGACGGGCGGACCGTGCTGGATCTCTGCTGTTATACCGGCGGTTTTGGGATTTCCGCAGCTCTAGCAGGAGCGGAAGATGTCACTGGGGTGGACCTCGACGAGACAGCGATCGCGATGGCCAAGCGCAATACCAACCTGAACAACGTAAAAGTGAAATTCACCCACGCCGATGCCTTCACCTGGGCGCGCACGATGATTGAAAACGGCCGCACTTGGGATCTCGTCATCGCCGATCCACCGAAGTTTATCCACGGCCGCGAGGATGAGACCGGCACGGCGAAATATGCGGATTTAAACAAGCTCGCACTGCAACTCGTCGCGCCGGAAGGGTTGTTCGTGACGTGCTCGTGCTCGGGGATGTTAGGCGCGGGCGAGTTTGAGCAAATCGTGATCACCTCCGCTCATCGGCGGAACAAACGGCTGCAAACTTTCGACCGCACCGGTGCTGGGCCGGACCACCCCACGCTGTCTAACTACCCGGAGTCGCGCTACTTGAAAGTGCTGTGGTCGCGGGTGATTTGATTCTTCGCACGTAGTCCAGCCCTTTAGGGCGTCTTCTCTTTGTTCCTAGAAAACGCCCTAAAGGGCTGGACTACCTACGAAGAAATTCGCCATATTACCTCATGGCTTATCTCTGGAGACGGCTGTCGGAATCACAGCGAGCCGAAGTTCTCGCAGAGCGCCAGAAGAATAGGCGACCCTGGCGGCCGCCGCCTCATTTCGATCAGGGAAACACGTTCTATCACCTAACAGCAGCCTGTTATGAACATAGGGACTGGATCGGCCTTTCGCCGCAACGGATGGAGGATTTCTGCCGGGCGCTGCTAGATGTCTTTGAAAACGACCTTGCCGGTGAGAGTCCGGTAGCCTAGTGCGTGCTGCCGAATCACTACCACGTGCTCGCCCGGACTTCGGATCTGAAGTCACTGGTGACTGCGCTGGCAAAGCTGCATGGAGGCACTTCGTTTCAATGGAACAAGGAGGAGGAATGCCGGGGCCGGAAAGTCTGGCACGGTGTGGCGGATCGCGCGATGAGAGGCGACGGGCATTTCTGGGCCACGGTGAACTACATCCATCACAATCCGGTGAAACACGGGTATGTGGAAAGGTGGGATGAATGGCCCTATTCGAGCGCGGGTGACTATCTGAGGGAAATCGGCAGGGAAGAAGCGACCGCAGTTTGGAAGTCCTATCCGCTCCTCGACTATGGAAAAGGTTGGGATGATTGATAAATGCTAAGAGAAGACGCCCCGAAGGGCTGGACTACGGACTCAATCCTCGATCTTAATCGTCGCCGGGTCCCAGTTGATCGGCGGAAACTCCATGTTGAGCTTCTTGAGAGTGTCTAACATGATCCGAGCCACACAGAGATTGCGATACCATTTCCGATCCGCAGGCACCACATACCAAGGCGCATATTCAGTGGAAGTCTTGGTGATGACATCCTCGTAAGCGCTCATAAATTCATCCCAGCGGGCGCGATCTACCAGATCGTCAGGGTTGATTTTCCAATGCTTGGCCGGGTTCTCTAACCGCGACTCCAAGCGCCGCTTCTGCTCGTCTTTTGAAATATGCAGGAAGATTTTCACGATGGTCGTCCCCTCCTCCGCTAACATCCGCTCGAACTCAATGACATGGCGTTGGCGGCGTTTCCACACCTCGTCGGGGAAAATCTTCTTCACCCTAACGGCGACGATGTCTTCGTAGTGACTGCGGTTGAAAATCACCAATTGGCCGCGCGTCGGCACCTTGGAATGGACCCGCCATAGGAAGTCATGCGCCAGTTCTTCTTCGGTGGGTTTCTTGAATGAACGGACGTGAATCCCCTGCGGATCGATCCGCGAAAAAACGTGTTTGATGCAGCCGTCTTTACCGCCGGTGTCCATCGCCTGCATCACCACCAGCACGCGGTGTTTATTCTGCGCGTAGAGCTTCTTTTGCAGTGTTTGGAGCTGGTATTGGAGCTCGTCGAACTGCGGCTCAAATTCGTCTTTGCCCCCGCCTTGGAACAACGACTTCTCGTTGCTGTCGAATTTCCCGAAGTCCATTTTGGCACCCGGCTTCACCCAATATCGTTCCAACGCTCCATTGACCGGCATGGGCGGTTTATCGCGGGGGGCTGGCCGCATGACAAGTCCCGTCTGCCGCGAGATGGGCCTTGTCACACATTGGGGATTGAACCTCCGGCGATTGCGCGTTGTCTTTGCGCAATGCGCAACGCCGTTAGCCCCGCGAAAATGCCTTTGGTGGCCGAAAAACTCTTCACCGCCCTGCACATCGGCGCGAGTTCGGTCTCCATGATGGTCGCGGAAAAGGGCGATGACGGTTCTATCAACCCGATCGATTTCCTCGAGCAGCCTGCACCGGTCGCCCGCGATATTTTCCGCAACGGCATCGTCAGCGCCTCCACCACCGAGCGGGTGGTCTCGATCATCAAAGGCTATCAGAAATCACTCGCCGAGCTTGGACTCGATCCCCACGCCGTGACCCGTGCGGTGGCCACTAACATCCTGAGCGAGGCCACCAATCACGAGACGTTCATGAACCGCATCCGCATCGCCTGCGGGCTGCGGATCGGCACCATCGACGACGGGGAAATGACTCGGCTGATCTATCTGAAAACCCGCCGCCGCCTGCTGATGCTGCCGACCATGCGCCAGCACACGACGCTGGTCCTCCACGTCGGTCCGGGAAATACCCGGGCGTTGTTATTTCAAAACGGCCTGATCACCCGCTACACCAGCTACCGGATGGGCACTCACCGCACGCGCGAGGCGGTGGACGGCTCGCACGCGGAAGGCTCGGCAATGCTGCGCGTCATCCGCGAGCACGCTTATGGAAACCTCGCGCAAATCCGTTTCGACTACTCCGATGTCACCGTGGATGGGCTGGTGGTCATCGGTTACGAAATCCAATCCGTCGCCACGTCCCTTACCCAGTCCAGCCAATCGTGCCCGATTAAGACATTGCGGCAGTTCACCGCAGACG
>JAYVEJ010000202.1:0-5561 GCA_043748885.1 Luteolibacter sp.
GTGCTCATCGGCGACGATCCCTATCACACCGAGGTGCCCAGCTTCGCGGCGACTTCCGCCGAGCGCGGGCTGGTCCGCCACCGGACTAACGTGTTAGACAGCCTCGACCTCGGCGACATCGAGGAAGGCATCCCACTCAAGCGCCCGCCGCGGCTGCGGATCGACGACGAGTGAGGTGGGGAAGAGGTTGGAAAGAAGCGCCTGTTCACCCAAAAGGTGAGTGAGATTCCTGCCAATTCTTTCAGTGAAATCAGTTAAAATCAGAGAAATCAGTGGTAAAAATGGTCGCTGCCACCTTCGCTATGTTCCCCTTTAGGTTAAAGATATTGGAATTCGACCGACTCTCCACTGATTCAAAAATTCAGCCTTGCATATGAAACTTAGCCTAGGCTAATTCTCGGGCCGCATGAATTCATCCTCTTTCAAGTCCTTCGCACTCGCAGCGGTCTGCGGCATTTCTATCAGCCCAGCCACCGCTGAACTCCGTCCGCTCAGCACCGACCGACCCGACACCACGGAAAGCCCCCACACGGTGGATGCCGGGCATTTCCAGTTTGAAATGGAGATCGCCAACCGCAGCTCGAACGGCAGTGAGCGCGAGTTTTCCCTCGGGGAACTCAATGCCAAAATCGGCCTTGATCACTCGACTGACATGCAAGTGGTGCTGCCGGCTTACACCCGCGTCCGCGACGGCGGCGAAGGTTTCGGCGATGTGGAAATCCGCCTGAAGCACAATCTCTGGGGCAATGACGACGGCGCGACCGCGTTGGCGCTGATGCCATTCATCAAACTCCCGACCGCGAATGGCGGGTTGGGAAATGGTGAGTTTGAAGGTGGCCTGATCGTGCCATTGGGTTTCGAGGGTCCAGCGGGTTGGGGCTGCGCAGTAATGGCCGAGCTGGACCTAGCAGCGGACGACGACGGCAGCGGCCACCACTTGGCGGTGCTGACTTCCGCCACGACTTGCCACAGTTTGAGCGAAAACACGGCCGTCTTTCTGGAGCTAGTCAGCATTCTCAGTGCCGAGTCCGATTCGGATTGGGAAGCCTATTTTAACACCGGAGTGACTTGGTGTGTGACACCCACTTGGCAGTTAGACGGCGGAATTCGCATGGGCCTCACGGGTGCCTCCACGGATTTCACGCCTTTCCTCGGCGCGAGCACGAAGTTTTGACCCAAATTTTAGCCTAATCTAATTTTCTACATTGAATCGAATATGAAATCCACCATTGATACCCACATGAGTTTTAGTTTCTGCCGCACGAGAGTTTACCTCCTCGCCGCCGGCTTATGTGCATTTCTAACCGTCGGCTGCGGCGAGCAGAAAAAGTCACCCAGCTCTGGCAAAAAACAGGTCGTCACCAGCTTCACCATCATCGCCGACATGGCTCGCGAAGTCGCCGGAGAGGCGGCGGACGTGCAGTCCATCACCAAGCCCGGCGCTGAGATCCATGGCTACGAGCCGACGCCCAAAGACATCGTCAAGGCACAAAGTGCCGACCTCGTTCTGTGGAATGGCATGAATCTCGAACTGTGGTTTGAAAAATTTTTCACCAATGTGAAGGAAGTCCCCAGCGCGGTGCTAACAGAAGGAATCACGCCGCTGGGGATTTCCGAAGGCCCCTACACCGGCAAGCCGAATCCTCACGCTTGGATGTCGCCGGCGAATGCAGTGATCTATGTGGAAAACATCCGCAAGGCACTGGTCAAAATGGATCCGGCCAACGAGGCGGTTTACACCGCCAACGCCGCCACTTACTCGGCGAAAATCAAAGCGCTCGATGAGCCAGTGAGAGCGAAGCTCGCCGCTATTCCCCAAGACCAACGCTGGCTTGTGAGTAGCGAGGGCGCGTTCTCTTACCTTTGTGAAAACTACGGGCTGCGGCAGCTCTATTTGTGGCCGATCAATGCCGACGCCCAAGGCACGCCGCAGCAAGTGAAGCACGTCATCGACGGGGTGCGGGCCAACCGCATCCCTGTTATTTTTTCCGAAAGCACCGTCAGTGACAAGCCTGCTCGGCAAGTGGCCAAGGAAACCGGCGCACGCTACGGCGGCGTGCTGTATGTGGATTCACTCACCGATCCAGATGGCCCGGCACCGAGCTATTTACGATTGTTAGAAACCAATGCCGACACCATCGTGAAAGGTTTTCTTATTCCTCAATGACCTCGCAAGAAGATCTCCCGCGCTTGGATGTCGAGGACGTGTCGGTGGCCTATCCGAACGGCCACCTCGCGCTGCACGACGCCTCATTCCAACTCCGCGGCGGCACGATCTGTGCGCTGGTGGGGGTGAACGGCAGCGGCAAGTCCACGCTATTTAAGAGCATCATGGGCTTCGTCACGCCGCGGGCTGGCAGCGTAAAAATCAATGGCCTGCCGATCCGCGCGGTGCTCAAGCAGCACCTCGTCGCCTACGTGCCGCAGGCGGAAGAGGTGGACTGGCAATTCCCTGTGAGTGTTTGGGATGTGACGATGATGGGCCGCTACGGCGCGATGAATTTCCTCCGCATCCCACGCGCCGTGGACAAGGCGAAGGTCGAGGAGAGTCTGCGCCGGGTGGCGATGTGGGAGTTCAAAGACCGCCAGATCGGCGAACTCAGTGGTGGCCAAAAAAAGCGGGTTTTCCTCGCCCGCGCGCTGGCCCAAGGCGGGCGCGTGATCCTGCTAGACGAACCCTTCACCGGGGTGGATGTGAACACCGAGGAGGCGATCATCCAGCTTCTCCGCGAACTCCGCGCGGCGGGCTGCATCATCCTCGTTTCCACTCACAACCTCGGCAGCGTGCCGGAGTTTTGCGACCAAGCCGTGCTCATCAACCGCACCGTGCTCGCCTACGGAGCGACCTCGGAGGTGTTCACCGAACAGAATCTAGCAGCCACCTTCGGCGGCGTGTTGCGGCAGTTCCAGTTCGAGCAATCCACCATCCAAGAGCACGACGGGCGGACGATCCGCGTGCTCTCCGACGACGAGCGCCCGTTAGTTTTCGGCAAGGACGGCCACCTCGAATACAAGGACCGCAAGGAACACGCGGCGTTGTTGAAAGAACGCTGGGAGGAACATGATTGAAGAAGTTGATAGAGGAGGGTTGATGGTTGATAGGCAGAATCTCGCCTCGTCATTCTCCGACCGCAGAGCGGTCAAGGATGGTAGCCGTGGGCTTCAGCCCACGGTGGCGGATTGGAAAAATATCGTGTCGCATCGCGACACCGGAACCCGATGGATGGCCTTCGCCCACGACCCATGCTAACTGAACTTCTAACTCCGTTTCACTACGACTACATGCTGCGGGCCATCTGGGTCAGCGCATTGATCGGCGGGACGTGCGGATTTCTATCCTCCTTCGTCACGCTCAAAGGCTGGTCGCTGATGGGCGATGCCCTTTCCCACGCGGTGGTTCCGGGCGTGGCGGTCGCTTACATCCTTGGGCTGCCGTTCGCACTGGGAGCCTTCGTCGCCGGGCTGTTAGCGGCTGGCACGATGGCGTTTATCAAGGCGAGAAGCCGAATCCGCGAGGATGCGACCATCGGGATCGTGTTCACCGCCTACTTTGCGCTCGGCTTGCTGTTGATCTCACTGTTCCCGGCGCGGGTGGATTTGAAAGTCATCTTGCTGGGAAATATCCTCGGCATTTCACAGCCAGACATCGTGCAAGTCATCGCGATCAGTGCGGTCACGTTGTTAGTGTTAGGTTTAAAATGGAGGGACCTCATGCTGTTTTGTTTTGATGCAAACCAAGCCCGCACGCTCGGACTGCGCCCGGCACTGCTGCATGTCACGCTGTTAGCGCTGCTTGCCGCCACTGCCGTCGCGGCGTTGCAAGCGGTGGGTGCCTGCTTGGTGGTGGCGATGCTCGTCACACCGGGAGCCACGGCTTATCTGCTAACGGATCGCTTCGGGCGAATGCTGTGGTTGTCTTCTGGAATGGGCGTGGCGACCTCGTTGGTGGGTGCTTACGCCAGCTATTATTTCAACGGCGCGACGGGTGGCTGCATCGTCACACTCCAGACTTTGGTCTTTCTAGCAGCCTTCATTTTCGCGCCCAAGCACGGACTCTTTGCCTCGAAACGCCGCGCCCGCTCGGCGGAAACTGCCCCCGCGCCATGACCGAATTTTTCGAACCTCTGCAACACGCCTTCCTGCGCGACGCGCTGTTAGTCGGGACGCTGGTCGCGACGATGTGCGCGGTGCTGTCCTGTTTCCTGATCCTCAAAGGCTGGTCGCTGATGGGCGACGCCATTTCCCACGCCGTGTTACCGGGCATCGTGCTGGCCTACATCGCGGGCTTGCCGCTGTCGATTGGCGCGTTCGTGGCGGGTTTATTCTGCGCGGTGAGCACGGGTTTCATCAAACAACACAGCCGGATCAAGGAGGACACGGTGATGGGCGTGGTCTTCACGGGCTTGTTCGCGTTTGGCTTGGTGCTCTTCAGCCGCACGACTTCGGACATGCACCTCGATCACATTCTGGTAGGAAACATCCTCGGCATCACGCGTTCGCAGGTGTGGCAAACGCTCGGACTCGGGGGTGTGGTGCTCGGCGTGACGCTGGCCTTGCGCCGGGATTTGCTGTTGATCTGCTTCGATCCCGGCCAGGCGCGGGTGATGGCACTGCCGGATCGTTTCCTAAACTATCTGCTACTCGGCTTGCTGTCGCTGGCCATCGTTGTCTCGCTGCAAGCGGTGGGAATCATCCTAGTGGTCGCGATGTTAGTGACGCCCGGCAGCATCGCCCATCTGTGGACGGACCGCTTTGATCGGATGCTTCTAGTCGCCGTGGCTGCGGCTGTTAGCTCGACGGTGACCGGGATTTTCATCAGCTATCACATCGACGGCTCGACGGGTGCTTGCATCGTGTTAGTGCAGGCGTTGTTATTTGTCGGCTCGCTGCTGTTCGCGCCCAAATACGGGATCGTCCGGCGGAGTTTGTAGCGATCCAGAACGCTAGATACCTATCCTAACGGAACTCCATGAACGATCTCAACACCGATTCTGATACCGATGCCGCATGGCGCAGGACCGCAGGCGAGCTATCGCTGCCAGAAGTCCACCGCAGCATCATGGTCCCCGGTAAAGGCTCCTTCTGGCGCAAACTTGCCGCATTCAGCGGCCCCGGATTTCTAGTCGCCGTCGGCTACATGGACCCCGGAAATTGGGCCACCGATCTATCAGGCGGTGCCCAGTTCGGCTACACCTTGCTCTCGGTCATTTTGATTTCCAATCTGATGGCCATTCTACTCCAGCACCTCTGTGTGAAACTCGGCGTGGCCACCGGACGGGACTTGGCGCAAGCCTGCCGCGATCATTACAACAAACCCACAGTCTGGTTGCTGTGGGTGCTCTGCGAACTGGCGATCGCCGCTTGCGACCTAGCAGAAGTCGTCGGCTCGGCCATCGGGTTGCAATTGCTCTTCGGCATCCCGATCGTGTGGGGCTGCGTGATCACTTGTGCAGATGTGTTAGCCGTTCTTTACCTTCAAAACAAGGGTTTCCGCTACGTTGAGGCCGTCGTCATCATCCTCATCGCCACCATCGGCGCGTGCTTCGCTGCCGAGTTGTTCT
>JAYVEJ010000203.1:0-5561 GCA_043748885.1 Luteolibacter sp.
AATGGCGACGACTTTCATGCGGGGTGCGTGTATTCAAAGCGGGCAAACTCTCCCGGCTGGCCATGCCACTGGCAATCAAAACCGCAGCATCCTTCAAAATCACCGCCGCCGTCGTAACGCCAGCAGGCTCCCGAGGCCGCAAAGTAACAACGCGCTGGGTTCCGGCACTGCCGAGATCCCGGTGTTCGTGAAAATCCACGAGTGGAACTGCTGCAAGTCCACAGCGCCGCTCAAGCCGCCGTACTGCGAATTGCTGGTCGCTTGGGAAACTGCGCCTGAGTAGCTATTAATCCCTATCAGATAGCGCACTCCGCCCACCGTCACGAAGACTCCGCCGCCGCTGTCGCCGGGGGCTACGGCACCTTCTAACCGCGTCGCATTCGGGTTGGAGTCTTGGCGGTTGCTGGTGCCGGTGGGATTGTCGAAATCCGAGACAAACGAAGTCGTGGTCAGGCCATATTGGTCGCCGTAGAACTCGATGAGGTTGGTGAAGGCCCGCAGCTCGACGGTGGATTGCGCACCCGTTAGCCCGGTGCCGGTGAAGCCATATCCTACATAGGTCGCTTCCCGCCCGAGAATGGAAGCAGGTGGGTCGAAACGGAACATTTCCGCGCCGCTGTAACCCACAACAGGTGCTGATAGATAGAGCAGCCCGATGTCATTCGAGATGGCGGGTCCCGCAGGAGAATAGCCTGGATGCAGGATCGTGCTGGCGATGGCGTAACCCACGCCGCCGACGTTGAACATCCCGCCGTTCGCTTTGCTCTGGGAAACATGGCCCGCGGTCAGCACCCAGCGGTCGGAGAGCATCACTCCCGAGCCCGTGAACCCCGAGCCGCTTACCTTGCCCACCATCGGATAGAGTGCCGCCTCGTCCCGGTAAAGTTGCGGATCGACCGTGTGCAGAATCGTGGATGCCTCCGCGATCATCGCGGTCAGTGAGAGCAGTAAACTCGAGGTGATGAATTTCACTAACAAGTGATAGCGGCGGTCTAACTCGCCGAGCAAGGAGATTCTAGGTAAACGCAATTCACTTGCAAAGCCGGAGGATGCGGACACCTTCCCGCGATGTTCGCCAAGATCCTCGCGACCCTGATTGTTTGTCTGCTCCCGCTGTCTGCGGCGGAGTTGAAAATCGCTGTGCTGCATCCTTTGCTGGGTGATCTCGCTCGCCAAATCGGGGGCGGCGATGTCGATGTGATAGATCTGATAGGAGCCAACGCAGATCCCCATCATTTCGAGCCGAAACCGGAAGATCTTAAGAAAGCTCAAGGTGCGTCGCTCTATCTGGTCGCGGGAATGGGACTGGAAGGCTATTTGCCGAAGTTGAAGGCGATCATCGCTAACAGCGCCACGCTGATCGAAGTCGGAGCCACATTGCCCGCCCTCGAAGGGAAGGGGCATGACGATGACGGGCACTCTCATGCGATTGACCCGCATTGGTGGCATTCGATTGATCGTTTCCGGCGGGCAACTGGCATCGTCACTGAAGCGATGGCGGCGGCGTCGCCAGAAAATGCCGCCGCTTTCAGGAAAAATGCGGAGGTCTATCGGAGCCAGCTTGACGAGTTAGAGAAATGGACGCGGCGTGAGATTTCTAAAATCCCGCGCGACCGGCGGCACCTTGCGACCGCCCACGCAGCCTTCAATTACTTCTGCAAGGACTACGGGCTGACACCCCATCCGGTGCAGGGACTCAACCGCGAGCAAATGCCCGATCCCAAGGAGCTGGCCGCTCTGGTGGCGGATTTGAAGCGCAATCACGTCGCCGCGATTTTTCCCGAGAAGGAATCCAATCCGAAAATTTTAACGACTCTCACTCATGACACCGGCATCCGTCTCGGCGAGCCATTGATCGCCGACGGCACCGGCGGGGTGGGGTATCTGGCGATGATGCGCCACAACGTGACGGCCATTGTGAAGGGGCTGGGTGGAGCACCCCAAGGAGGGGCGATCTCCGAATCGCCCTAGCCCATGAGTGGCCAATGAGATGAGAGAATCGCTTCTGATTGTCCACCCATGGTCCGGCGGATCGGAGTCCGCCGTTCCTTGTTAGGAGCCGTGCACCGGCTTCCAAGCAGCGTTCGCCTTCGACGATGCGACTGCAGCCTCGATGAATGCCATGCCCTCCACGCCGTCATCGACTGATGGGAAATCATAGCCTTCGACGCGTGGGTAAGTTCCTGCGAGATGGTCGGCAATGGCTTCCGCCGCTGCCAGATAGACGTTGGCAAACGCTTCGATGAATGCCTCCGGGTGACCGAATGGCAGCCGGGTGTGTTTCGTGGCTTCGGGACCGTTGTAGCTGTTTCCACGCCGCCAGATCTGGCGTGGCGCATCGGCGAATTTCACGATCAGTTCGTTGGGATGCTCCTGGTGCCACTCGATGGAAGCATCCGTCCCGTAAACGCGGATGTTCAGGTTGTTCTCGTCGCCCGTGGAAATCTGCGAGGCGAACAACACGCCGCGGGCGCCGCCCTCATAGCGGACTAACATACTGCCATCGTCGTCGAGCGGGCGGCCGGGGATGAAGGTGTTGAGGTCAGCGGCGACTTGTTCTAGCTCGAGGCCGGTGATGTAGCGGGCGAGGTTCTCCGCGTGGGAGCCGATGTCACCGATGCAGTTAGAAATCCCGGCGATGCTCGGGTCCATCCGCCAGTTAGAAATCGCGCCGTCGGCTTGCTCCTTGAGTGCGCTGATTGCGTAACCTTGCGGGTACTCGGCGACGATCTTGAGAATGCGCCCAAGCTTGCCGGCTTTGACCATCGCGCGGGCTTCCTTGACCATCGGATAGCCGGTGTAGTTATGGGTCAGCGCGAAGACGAGGCCGCTGGCATCAACGAGTTTTTTCAACTGCTTGGCTTCTGCTAGTGAGAACGCCATCGGCTTTTCACAGACGATGTGAATGCCGGCTTCGAGGAATGCCTTGGCGACCGGGAAGTGCAGATCGTTGCGGGCGACGATGGTGACGAAGTCGATGCGCTCGCCTAACGGCAGTGCCGCTTCGGCCGTGGCCATTTCCGCGTAGGAGGAATAGACCCGCGATGGATTGACGAAAAAATCCTCACCGGAGAGTCTGGATTTCTCGGGATCTGAGGAGAAACATCCGGCGACGAGTTCGATCTTGCCGTCGAGGTTGGCAGCCATGCGATGGACAGCGCCGATGAAGGCACCGCGTCCACCGCCGACCATGCCCATGCGTAGTTTGCGATTCATTTGAAGAGAGATGATGGTTGGGAGTTGATGGTTGATAGAAAGAACCTCAGAGCGAGACCGGCTTGCCGGATGCCGCCGACTGATAGAGTGCGTCGATGATCTGCATCAGGCGCAATGCTTGGTCCGGGGTGTTGAGCGGCGCGGCCTTGCCTGCAATGGCTTCGATGAAGTTTCTAGCAGAGGCACTGCGGCCCATGTCCTCGCAGGCGGGAGTGACGATGGTGCGATTGACGCTGTTACCGTTTTCCTGGACGTAGAGTTCGCAGGTGTCGATGGCGGTTTCATCGAGTCCGTCGCGACCGAACAGGCGCTCGACTTTGCCACCGGCTAGGGTGCCTTGGAAGACCACGGAGACTTCCTCGCGTTTGACCATTTCCGCCCAAGAAACTTGGAGTGTTAGGACTTGGCCGGTTTTGAATGTGACGAAGCCATGAGCGGCGGCCTCGACGTCGTTCGTGCCATCGGCGCGGTCGGGGATGCCCCATGGGCCTTTAAAATTCTTGTCGGTGATGAAGGTGTCAAAGGTGTTAGCTAGGACGTGGGCCGGCTCGGGATAGCCCATGAAATAGAGCGCGAGGTCGATCATGTGGAGCAGGTCGATGACTGGCCCGCCGCCTGATAGTTCCTTGGTGGTGAACCAGCCGCCGAAGCCCGGAATGCCGGTGCGGCGGATCCATTTCGCCTGCGCGGCATTGATGATGCCGACGGTGCCGTCCTCGCAATAGGACTTCATCGCCTGCGACTCGGGGCGGGCGCGGTTGTTGAAGTTGAACATCAGCATCTTGCCGGCTGCATCGGCGGCGGCGATCATTTCCGCGACTTCGGAGGCTTTGAGCGCGGGCGGTTTCTCACAGAAAACATGCTTGCCGGCTTTGAGGCATTGGAGCGCGAGCGGCGCGTGAAATTTGTTAGGAACGATGATGCTAACGGCATCGAGCTGCTTGCATTCCGCGAGCATGGTCTCGACGGATTCGTAGGCATTGGCGATGCCCCATTTTTCGCATGCTGTGGCGGCGGCAGCGGGCGCGGGATCGGCGACGGCGACGATTTCAGCTCCGGCCCGGCGGAACCCCGCTGCATGGTATTGCAGCATTCCGCCTGCGCCGATGACTCCTACTTTGATGGCCATGTTCGTTCGGTTTTTAGAAGATGATTACTTCCCCTGCCACTCGCCGAAGCTGCGGAATTTCGCATAGCGCTCGTCGAGGAGCTGCGCGGTGGGGAGGGCTGATAGAACGTCGAGATGGGCGAGAACCTTTTCGCGAAAGGCGTCGGCTGCCGCTTGGTGATCGTGATGGGCACCGCCGGTGGGTTCGGCGATGACGTCGTCGATCAGGCCAAGTGTTAGAAGATCGGGGGCGACGAGTTTCATGGCCTCGGCGGCTTCGGGCGCGTGCTTGCGGTGTTTCCACAAAATGGCGGCGCAACCTTCCGGGCTGATCACCGAGTAGTAGGCGTTCTCCATCAGGATCACGCGGTCGGCCACGCCGATTCCTAACGCCCCGCCAGAGCCGCCCTCGCCGAGGACGATGGCGATAACAGGCACTTTGAGCAGCATCATTTCGCGGAGGTTGTAGGCGATGGCCTCGGCGATGTTGCGCTCCTCGGCACCGATGCCGGGAAACGCGCCGGGCGTGTCGATCATCGTGATAACAGGCAGGCCGAATTTCTCGGCAGTTTTCATCAGGCGCATGGCTTTCCGATAGCCTTCGGGATGGGCGCTGCCGAAGTTGCGTTTGAGGTTTTCCTTGGTGTCGCGGCCTTTTTGATGGCCGATGACGACCACCCGCCGACCGCCGATGCGAGCGAATCCACCGGGCATCGAAGCGTCGTCGCCGATGTGACGGTCGCCGTGGAGTTCGCAGAAATCCGTGAAGGCGAGGGAGACGTAGTCGAGCATGAACGGACGGTTCGTGTGGCGGGCGATCTGGACGCGCTGCCACGGTGTTAGGTTTTTGTAAATCCTGGCGCGGGTCTCGGCGAGCTTGGTTTCCATGATGGAAATCTCGGCGGAGAGGTCGATGTTCTGGGACGCGGACTTGGTGCGGAGTTTCTCGAGTTCGCGTTCGAGTTCGGCGGCGGGTTTTTCGAATTCGAGAAGCTGCATGGTGCGGGGCGAGGAGATTCAGGATTCAGGGGGGAAGATGCAAGAGCGGAGATGGGTGAAGGAGAACCTCGAACACGGCATTATCTTTTCAGGGCAAAGTTCTTTGCTGAAGCTTGATCCAGCGTAAATCCTAGACAAAACACCCTATTTCGTCGCTGTTCGGCTCACATGAAAGCCCTCTTCGACGACAACACGATGGCACCCTGGCGCGGTGGTTCTTAACGAACTGGAAACCAGA
>JAYVEJ010000204.1:0-2051 GCA_043748885.1 Luteolibacter sp.
TGAGAGTGCAACATGGGTAAAAGTTAGGGCGGGAACAGGACTGGTAGTCGATACGGGCGATCAGGTTGGAATCTTTTATGCCAGATCCACTTTTACCGAATATTTTCAGTGAGGCACGGCGCGGACGGTGTAATAAGCCTCAAGCGTCTCGCGACCGGTTGCCGGGGCGAGCAGTTGGTGCGCATTCATCATCTGAATCCAATACATGCGGTTCACGCAGGCGGACGACCCAAAGTTGTCCAAGGTAAGTTTCACGGACTTCCGATCGGTGCTGATTGATAAATCACGAATCGCATCTGGGTGCTTGTCGGTTTCTTCCGAGCCATATTGAGATGAATCTATGTAAGACCACGATTCAACTTTGATTGCAGCCAAAACCTCCGCCGGAGAGCATTTTTCAGTCAAAGGAGTGGTGAAGAAAACCTCAAATCCAGTAGGGGTTACTGCCACCCGGAGGATGTCTGACGCTGTGGTTTTTCCATCCCAGAAGATCCGTTGCAAACTCGATTCATTGCCACCGTTTGACTGCCATCCCCTGCCCGTCTGGCCGATGAGCAATGAGCCGTCCGGCAAAAAGCAGGGACGCATCACGCCAGAAGCCAGCTTGCTTGCGAATGGCATCACACAACCTTGATCAATATCACCGACTTTCTCCGTGACGACGCGCATCAAGGTCGAGAGCGTTTGATCGCCAATGAACATTTGCTGACGATACGGACCAAACTTGCCGTTAGTGAGATCCCACGCCGGGTTGCCGGGTGAGTTGGCCAGCTTGCCATAAGGAAACCACAAGGCGGAGAGTTGCGCGGATTTCTGCCATTTATCATAAGCGATTTCCGGCGAGTCTGGCTTCATGCCGGGTAGTGATATCAAACTGGATGGGTGACCATAGAAGTGATCTTTGTAGAGATAACTGATTTTAGAAGAACCCATGTATTCGCCTTGGTTATCTGCGACGACCAAGCGGCCATCAGGATCGAAAGCCAACCCGGCGGGGCTGCGCAACCCGGATGCGAATGGCTCGAAGACCCCGGCCGGAGTGACCCGGCAACACCAACCGCGGAAGCCACCCATGCTGCCCATGTAAGGACCACCGGCACGATAGGACGCCCGCTCATTATCATTGTGGCACAGATTGAGCGCGAAATAGTAGTTACCAGCGGCGTCCCGCACTGGGCCGTGGGTGTATTCATGATAGTTTCCATGAAACCCATAGTCATCGCAAACGGTGAGGAATTCGTCGGCACGGCCGTCATGATCGAGATCGCGCAAGCGCGTCAGCTCCGGCTTCTGTGCTATAACGATAGCGTCACCCATGTCGTCTTCAATTGATAGACCGAGGCATTCATAAGTCCCTTCAGCAAACAGTTGCCACTTCTTATCTTTGATTCGCCAGATGCCCGCCGTGCGGGTGCCGACGACGATGGTTCCATTCTTCGCCACTGCGATGGCGGTGGGTTCGAAGAGTTGCTTACGGCCATAGGTATCTGTGGGAGATTCCCATGACTCGATCTGATAGCCCGGCAGCAAGTCCGCTCGCGAGGGGGTGACTTGTGCGACTTGGGGAGCGAAATTTTCCTCTGCGGTTAGAACCGGTCGGGCGACCAAGCTGTCACCGATTTTTGCCTGCAATTGATAATGCACATTCTTTCCAGGTGGCAGAGTCCACTTGCCGGATGCAAGCGTGCCGCCATTCACTTTGGTTTCACTGAAGCCGCTGTCGCGAACTTGAAACGATTGGGGTGATTGAAGTTCTCCAGAAATTTCCACCACCAAGTATCCCTCTGCGGTAAAAGAAACCCGCTGGCTAATCACATTCTTACCAATGCGAAAATGGAAGTCCGGCGTTTGGTTTTCCGCTAGGGTATAGCCGAGGAAATCGCAGTCCCAAGCAGCGAGTTCCTTTAGGAAATCCCCGCCTTTCCAGAGATGCTTGGCCACGGCCACGTCATCGAGGACATCGGGTTCTTTAAACTCAAAATCGATAGTCCTACCGTCAGCCGCGATCGGCGTGAGTGCCGGAGCGCCGTCCAGCCATTCATGGGAATCCT
>JAYVEJ010000205.1:0-2046 GCA_043748885.1 Luteolibacter sp.
GGCCCCCCACAGATAACTGAAACCCTGCCCGCTGTGGCCATATTCGCGGCCATCGTAGCCGGCCGTGGTTATCCGGGTGAAATACTCGGTTTGCACCGGGCACTTGTCCTGCAAGCCGAATAGCACCGCACCCATCGCATCTTTACCGTTCGATGCGTGGCCTTCCATATACGGCTCGTGCTCACCGTAGGGAATCGGACCCTTGTTCACATAATAGCCGAAAAAATTTGAAGCCCGCTGGATCGCCGGGTTGATTTCCGGGTCCAGCTTACCGCCGCTCGCGAGAATCGCTTTTTTCCCGAGGACGATAGCGATGTTAGCCGGTAGGCCAGCCGAGTTCACCGGGCCGTAAGGAGGAACCGTGCCGTGCAGACTGCCATTGGCATTTTTGAGCGATCCGCCGTGGCCGTAGGTGCCATACCGGCTCTGAGCTTTTGCCAGAATGACCGTGAAATGGTTAATTCCCGCCAAGACGCTGGCGTCGGGCTTGCCGTCCGCGACACTGCGCAAATAATACTCACTGAGAAAAATTCCGAAGTACCCCCAGTCCCATACAAACATGTCTTTCGGCGTGAAATTCGCAGTTGCCAGAGACTTCGCAAACTCCTGCAAACGACTCTGCACCTTGGCATATTCGGGGTGGCTCGGCTCGACCGAAGCCAGCAGCGCCAAGCCCGTGATCGCACCGCCGTAGTTCACGGTCAGGAACTTCGGGTCGGCGAGAACTTGGCTAACCAACCGGTCGCGGGCCTTGGCCAAAATCAGGCTGGATTTCGGGCAATTGTAGGGCGCGCTGTCCGTGCAAGAACCCATCACAGGTAGGGTGATGGACACATCGCTTGTGACACCCGCACGCCAGCGTTTGATCCTCAAAATCCCACGGTTATCCGCTTTTTCGGCCTCGCCGATCGCGCGGCCAAAACTCTTGCGGGCATCACGGGTGAAAAGCGGGACGGGCTCGCTCGCGGTCCCCCACCCTGCTCCGAGGATCACGTCATCCACGGCTAAAACATCGACAGCCGGGCCGCTCGCCACCGTGACCAGAATCTGCCGACTCAACGCGGAGATAGTCCCCTCGTGACCGTCGCCCTCCTTATTATAAATCCAGCCGCGCAACCCGGTGGGTCCGAGATTATAAGTGAGAGCTTTATCAATCGTGGCGCTCACGCCCGGCGCAGTGAGATCCGGCGCGGCGGCCTCCGCCAGGCCGATAAGCATGAAACACAAGGTCAAGCGGACGACGGTATCGGCAACACGTGGATGGAGTGCATTTTTCATCATAGGGGACATTGAAATTGGATCATTCATTCAGACACGGTGTGTGAACTGATGGCGTGCTAGCCAGGCTATTGGCTGACTTTGAGGCGGACGAAGGTCTGATTTCCCTGACTTGGAAGGGTGACAACCACATGGTCGGATGGGCTGCCTAGAGTGATGGTTACGATGCCACCCGTGGTCGCAGGGATGGTCACTGAAGTCCAGCCGGATAGATCGCTGCCATATTCGACGACTTGGGTGGTGGCCGGTGCCATCGAAATATCGCTGCGCTCGTATTCGAACACCCAGGCACCCGCCGATTTCGTGAGAGCCGGCAAGATCACTTGCGAGGAAACCATTGGCGCACCTGCGAGCACGAATTCCATCAGGTTGGCAATGCCGTCGTGGTCTGGATCATCCAAAAGTCCGTCGTTCACCCCGGCAGTGAGTCCTTGGGCGGGATCCGCTGCCCAGCTCGTGTAGGAAACCGGGTTCACTGTTTGGGTCAGGGCGCTGGCAGTGCTGCCACCGTAGTTGGTGGTGCCGCTGTAGGTGGCGGTGATCGAATGGGTGGCGGCGGCGAGGGAGCTTGTCGCAAACTGCGCTTGTCCGCCGCTAAGCGCCACCGGGCTGCCAAGAGCTACGGCGTTGTCATAAAATTGCACCGTGCCGCCGCTCATGCTCGGAGCGACCGCCGCCGTTAGAGTCACGGTGCTGCCGAATGTGCTCGGCGTGCCGGAGGTGGACAACGTCGTCGTTGTCGCCGCATTATTGACTGTCAGCAGTTGG
>JAYVEJ010000206.1:0-2045 GCA_043748885.1 Luteolibacter sp.
GAATGGCACTAACTTAAGACGTATTTGGGATAGAGTATGGCCAAAACGCGCCTCAAATTACCCCGAACGCTTGATTCCGGTGCCGTCGAACGCCAGATGCTTTGGAGTTTCGATTGAATTGATTTCGATGGATTGCTCGTTGTGTCATAAGTCACTGATAAAGTATAAGTTGCTTAAGTTAGTGCCATTCGTACCAGTCCTCGCGCATTAACATCAAGTGAATTCATCGGTGGGATTTCTCGTTGGGGAAATGGATTCGCGACAGAGCGTCCGGCTTCATTGCCAGCCCCCAAGGTGGTGCGTCCAGCAGAAAGCATCGCGTTCACTCTTCTCCCTTTCCAAATCCCGAGTCCGGCGACAAGCTCCCGGATGGCCACGCTCGTGCGGATTCTCCGCCACACTTTTCGCTACCCGTTGCAGAGCGCGCTATCGCTGCTGATGGCGGTCGCCTGCACCGTGCTGGTGCTGGTTTTACCGGGCATCACCATGCAGTTCATCGATGTGATCATCGCGAAAAAGCGGCCCGATCTGATCATCCCCACCGCCGCCATTGGGATGGGCGCGATTCTGGTGCGGCAGTTGCTTTTCACGCTGCGCACTTATTTTAACAACTCGCTCGAACTCAAACTCACCCACCTCATCCGCGTCGAGCTTTACGACAAGCTCCAACGCCTGCCGGTGAAGTGGTTCGATTCTAACTCTTCGGGCGAAATCATGTCGCGCGTCGCCAACGACGTGCCCACCACCAACCGCATCATCATCGAGGGCGTGGATCAAGCCATCGCCGCCGTGTTGCAGTTCATCATCGTCGCCGCCTACATGTTCTATCACTCGTGGCAGCTCACGCTGGTGACGCTCATTCCCCTGCCCTTCATCGGCCTCATCACCGCATGGTGGAGCCGCCGCTCTGAGCCGATGTGGCGCGAGTCATCAGACGCCACCTCCGCGCTCAATGCGATCCTCCACGACAATCTATCAGGCATCCGCCAGATCAAAGCCTACACCGTCGAGCCGCAAGCGTTAGAGACCTTCGACAAGGCATCCCGCAAGGTCGGGGAAACCACCATGACCGTCATGCGCGGCCAGTCGCTGGTGTGGCCCGGCGTGTCGTTCATCGCCGAGTCCGGGATCATTCTGATGGTCGCATGCGGCGCGTGGTTCGCGCTGGAAGGCCGAATCCAGCCGGGCGTGGTCGTTTCCTTCCTAGTCGCCTGGGGCTTCCTGTTCGATCCCATTTCCCGGATCAACACCCTCTCGCAAACCTTTACCCGTGGCGTCGTCTCTGCCGAGCGCGTCTTCAAAATCATCGACACCCCCGACGAGACGAACCTCACCGAAGGCGAGCGTCCCGCGGTGATGACTGGCCATGTTCGATTTGAAAATGTTTCGTTCTCCTACTCCGACGAAGCGCCCACCATCAACGGCCTTTCCCTCGAAGCCCTGCCCGGGGAAACCATCGCGCTCGTGGGAGCCACCGGTGCCGGCAAGTCCACCGTCCTTAATCTGCTCACCCGTTTTTACGAACCCACCGCTGGCCGCATCCTCATCGACGGCATCCCGTTAGACGGTCTTTCCAAGGAATGGCTGCGCGACCAACTCGGCTACGTCACCCAAGAAAGTTTCCTCTTCAACACCACCCTCCGCGAGAATCTCCTGCTCGCGAAACACGACGCCAGCGACGAGGAAATCTGGGCGGCGCTCGAAGCCGCCAACGCCGCCTTCTTCGTCCGCGCCAGCCCCGATGGACTCGACACCGTCGCCGGCGAACGCGGCAGCCGCTTCTCCGGCGGGGAAAAACAACGGCTCTCCATCGCTCGCGCGTTGCTGAAAAATCCGCCGCTTCTGCTGCTAGATGAAGCCACCTCCGCGCTCGACAACCACACCGAGCGCCTCGTCCAAGAAGCCCTCGAAAATCTGCGCACCGACCGCACCTGCTTCGTCATTGCCCACCGGCTCTCGACCGTCCGCAGGGCGGATCGCATCCTCGTGTTCGATCGGGCGCGGCTCGTCGAGTCCGGAACGCACGAGGAACTCCTGGCGCGGCC
>JAYVEJ010000207.1:0-5535 GCA_043748885.1 Luteolibacter sp.
TGATGGTGACTTATCCATCCACTCACGGCGTGTTTGAGGAAACGATCCGCTCGATTTGCGAGATCATCCATGATGCCGGTGGCCAAGTCTATATGGATGGCGCGAATATGAATGCCCAAGTCGGCCTCACTTCACCCGGCCTCATCGGCGCGGATGTATGTCATCTCAATTTGCACAAAACCTTCTGCATTCCCCACGGCGGCGGCGGCCCAGGCGTCGGCCCGATCGGGGTGGCGGCGCAATTATTGCCCTATCTTCCCGGCCACCGTGAGTTGGCTAACAAGGCCGGTGCTGTCTGCTCCGCACCGTGGGGCAGCGCTTCGATCAATACCATTTCATGGATGTATATCGCGATGATGGGACCTGATGGACTCACTGAAGCCACCGAAGTCGCCATCCTCAATGCGAACTACATGGCCAAGCGGCTCGCACCCTATTTCCCGATTCTATATACCGGAAATGAAGGTCTCGTCGCCCACGAGTGTATCATCGACGTCCGCCCTCTATCCGACGCCAGCGGCATCACCGTCGAGGATGTGGCGAAGCGGCTGATGGACTATGGATTCCACGCACCGACCATGAGTTGGCCCGTGGGCGGGACGCTGATGATCGAGCCGACTGAGTCGGAATCGAAACCTGAGCTAGATCGTTTCTGCGATGCGATGATATCTATCCATAGTGAAATCACCGCCGTGATCGGTGGTGAACTTGATGCGAATGATAACCCGCTCAAGCACGCGCCGCATCCGTGTGAAACAGTTTGTGGCAACGACTGGCCTCATGCATATACCCGCGAGCAAGCGGCATTTCCCTTGTCCTATCTCCGCCAGCACAAGTTCTGGCCCGCGGTCGGGCGCATCGACAATGTCCATGGCGACCGCAACCTCGTCTGCACTTGCGACTCGGTGGAAGCTTATGCAGCGGCGGGTGCCTGAGTGCTAACAGGCTATTCATGAGTTCTCCATCCCCCATTGACTGGACCACATGGACTGGCGAAATGTTGGCCACGATCTTGTTTGTCATTAAGGACGGGCAGATCTTACTCATCGAGAAAAAGCGCGGCTTGGGCGCGGGGAAAATCAATGGTCCGGGAGGCAAGATCGATCCCGGCGAAACCCCACTGGCGGCGGCGATCCGCGAGACTCAGGAAGAACTTCTTATCACTCCGTATGAGCCGAGGAAGTTGGGTGAGTTGCGGTTTTCGATGTCGGATTGCCCGGACATTCTCTGCCATGTCTATCGGGCAGATGATTACAGTGGGACGCCCACCGAGACGGCGGAGGCGGTGCCAGTGTGGTCTGCGCTTGATGCCATTCCCTATCACCGGATGTGGGAGGATGATCGGCACTGGTTGCCGTTGTTATTGGAGGAACATTCATTCCTCGGGTGCTTTGTGTTTGAGGGAGATCGCTTGCGCTGGAGCGAAGTGCGCACTGACGTCGCTTGGTGATAATAGAAAGGCCGCCATCCTTGGTTCAGGAGGCGGCCCGTTTAGATGATGGATTGGAAACGATTAGAGCGACGACTTGAGCGAGCTAAACTTGGCCTTGAGATTGGCGAGTTCGGCTTCTGCCTTGTCGATCTGACCGCTCAGTGAGAGCAGCGAGCTGAGCTTGGCGCTGAAGCCATCTGGCACTTCGCCGCTCACGTATTTGGCGGCTTTCGGTTCTTTAGGTGCCTTGGCGGTGCCTGCCTTGGTGATCTTCTTGGCCTTGTTGGTTGAACCCGTCACGCCAGCAGCTTTGAGCCATGCAATGACGGTAAGTGGTGAAATTCCGAACTTCTTCACAGCCGTGCTCGAGCCACCGCGGCCGTTCTCTTCATTGTAAGACACCACGAAATCTGTAACAGCCTTCTTCTGTTCGGGAGTGTAGCGCGTGCCGGGTTTCACCTTGCCACCGGCTTTCGCGGCTTTGGGAGCTTTCGCGACTTTAGGTGCCTTAACAGATTTAGGAGCACCGGCAGCCTTTAACCAAGTTGCGACGCTAATCTGAGAGATATTGAATTTCTCAGCGGCTTTGCTTTGGCCTCCGCGACCGTTGGCGGCATTGTAGCTCGTTGCGAAGTCGATGACTTCCTGCTTCTGGGCATCGGTATAACGGACACCTTTCATGGATGTTTTTTGGGTAGTAGTGCTCATGACAGGGCGAACCTATAACTCATGAACAAGCTAGCAAGCGAAAACTGATGCATGAGATGCACATTCGCCTATTAGGCATCGTGATCCGCTAACTTCTCGCCCGATATGATATCCTTCCATTGGGATCTATCGCTCATATCAGTGAGCCAATAGTCACAACCCTTTGCCACAATAGGGCGGGCAACCACCCCACCGAAACCGATGAAAACATCCACGTCCGGGCGGGTTTCCAAGTCAGATACACCATCACCCAGCATGATGACACGTTCTGGAAGCAGTGCTTTTTTCCACTCGCGGATTACTTCATTTTTACCCAAGTTGCGGGTGGTCGGATAGTCCGTGCCATAGCCCCTGTAGGATCCGTCGTCATGGAAATGAAGCGGCACAGCTTCCACATGGTCTATCGCCAGATGGCGTGCAAGTGGCTGAATTAAAGGGGTAAAGCCGCCTGATAAAATAACAGGCAGCCAGCCATCCTGCTTCATCTCACGGATCATTTCTACGGCTCCAGGAACCACCGTCGCTAGATAGTGGGCGGCGACTTTAGCTGCTAATTTCCGGTCCGGCTGGATTAGCTCCATCCTGCGGGGAAACACTTCACTGATAGGAATCTCGCCATTCATCGCGGCATTTGTCAGTGCCACGACTTGTGCGAAGACATCATCACCTTTGCCGCGCGCCAGTTCATCTATCCCTTCAATCGTCGATAGCGTGGAGTCGCAGTCGATGAAGAATAATTTCCCGCGACGCTGGGTGGCAGGGTGGATGATTAATTCAGTTCCCTCGTCCACTAGGTCGAAGAGTTCAATCATCGCGGCGTTGCCAAGACGGATGCAGCCATGGCTGGCCGGGTGTCCGAGTTGATCTTCGCGATGGGTGCCGTGGATGTAAATAGAGCGGGCGAAGGTGTTGGAGTTCGCGGGGTCCATGCCATCGAGCCGCAGAATACGGCTGAGCACATAGTCGCAGTCAGCAGCATCTCCGGGTTGCCACAAGCCCACGGGGACTCGCATTTTGAAAAGGGTGCCGCTTGCCATACCGGCTCCTATTTTTTCTACAATCTGGAAGCGCCCAGTCGGTGTGCGATAACTATCCAGCGTGAAACCCATCCCTTTGACGGCGGTGGAGATAGCAAATTGGCAGATACATGGGTCGCCCTCGAAGACCTGAAGTGTCTGGTCGTCGATGGAAACTTCAAGGCGGCGGGTCGGCTTCATGAGGGTGTTAGGACTAGCAGTGCATTATGTCCGCCCATTCCGTGGGAGAGTTTATAAATCGGCCCGCTGGCAGCAAGCAGCTCGGCGGGAAGATGAAATCCGCATGGCATGGCCCGCCCGGCTAGATTGGGAGGCAGTTTATGATCCTTTAGAAAACGCGCGAGAATCACACTCTCCAACAGTCCGCTGGCTCCGATGGTATGGCCGGTGAAGGGTTTTAATAGATGCAAGGTCGGCCGCAGATCATGAAATGCACGACTCAAAGCAGCAGGTTCTGCCACGGCTTGCACGGCAGTGCCCGTGGCATGGGGGCATACTGCAGCGGGTGCTCCGTGGAGGTTGATCGCATTTTCCAACAATGCCGGAGTGCGCCCGCCATCGGCAGGGATGCCCACTGGGTCACAGGCATCTGCATTGCATCCATAATGAAGCAAGCGCGGGAAATTGCCATCATGCCACTCGATGGCCATGGCCGCCGCGCCCTCGGCGGGGATGAATCCCGACGATTTGGAATGATAGGGATTTAAATCAAACTCACGCGAGAGCAATCCCGAGGCGGCATAGTTATCTAATAGAATCGGCACTAACGGTAAATCCACCGCCACCGCTAGGGCGCGCGGTGCCATGCCGGAGCGCACCAGCATCATCGCGATGCCGATCGCATCGAGTCCCGCCGCACAACCGCTGGCGAGGACGTGATTCGGGCCGGTGATTCCGAACTCAATGGTGATCGCCGAGGCCGGCTCACTATGGATGGTATTACTTGCCGCCATCAGCCGGAACGGTCGTCGTCCCGGCCACGGACCTAACCAACCCGCCGCATTTCCCCGGCTGGTGCCGACGATTAATGCCGCATCATGCAAATCATGATCACTCCAGCCCGCATCGGTGATTGCTTGGCGGGCGACATGCAGTGCCGCCATCGTCGCCGGACTCCACTTGCGACTGACTAATAAAGATCGCGGCTCGATCCACGCCGCCGGCCGCTCTGCGTGCGGACTATCGTCACCTAGCAGTTCCCCGAGTTTGCGGAATGGCACCTGCCCGCCAAGCACTGCTTGGTGGTGCGAAGTGACATCGGCACCCAGCGCCGATAGAGCACCCAGGCCAGTGATCGAGAGCGAGGGGTAGCTGGCCACGGGCGGTGATGCTGGTATAGGTGCCTGCTGCGATTAGAGAGTAATCTGCGCTCCCAGCTCGACCACGCGACCGGGAGGGAGTTGGAAATAAGCCGTCGCCGGCGAGGCGTTGCGGGCCATCACCGCGAAGAGTGAGAGACGCAAGCGGTCGATGTAAGTTGCTTTTTTCCCGACTCCATAAGTTTCGCGACCAAGGAAATAAGTGGCTTTCGCCGGTTGGAAGCGGGCCTTCTCTGGCATGCGATGTTTCAAGGCATAGGGCACATCCGGAGTCTCCGCGAAGCCGAAGCGCAAGGTCGCGCGGTGGACCCCATCGCCGAGATCCTCATAGTCTAACATATCATCTTCATTCGCGCGCGGTTGGTCGAGCGTCATCACATGCAGGAGAATCACCCGTTCATGCAGCACTTGGTTATGCTTGAGGTTATGCAGTAGTGCGGTGGGGACATGGCGACCTTTTCCACTCATATAAATCGCAGTGCCCGACACCCGGTGGATTTTGCCTTTTTGTAAATCCTTAAGCAAGACATCGATCGGCAGCGAGTCCTGCATGATCCGCACATACAAGCGACGGCGGCCCCAAATCCATATCAACATGATCGACATCACACCACCGGCTATGACCAATGGCAGCCAGCCCCATGGATAGATTTTCAGCGAGTTGGCGGCTAGGAATGCACCGTCGAGCACCATGAAGGCGCCGGTCATCAGCCCCGCCTTGAGCTTGGACCAGCCCCACACCGCGCGCGCCGCTGAGAAGAATAGCAGCGAGGTGATCGACATGGTGAGCGAAATCGCGATGCCATAAGCGCCCGCCAATTCCGCCGAGGTCCGGAAGGTGACCACCAATAGGATGCAGGCCACTGCTAAGATATGATTGACCGCAGGCACATAGACTTGCCCCACGGAATGCTCGGAAGTGTATAAGATACGGATCCGCGACAGGCAGCCGAGTTGCACCGCCTGAGTCGTTAGTGAGAACGCGCCGGAGATGAGTGCTTGGCTGGCGATGATCGCTGCGCCCGTCGCCAAGATAGTG
>JAYVEJ010000208.1:0-5533 GCA_043748885.1 Luteolibacter sp.
GTGATTGAGTGAAAAAGCCACGACTGGTGGACATCGGTAAGGAGCGCCGCATTGGCTATCCAGAGTTTGGCACTTGGAGTGACTCATTCTTCAAGGTGAGCTGCTTACCACTTCGCACCTACATAACGACTGGACCCCATGCACTTTCAAGCGTGAATTCAATGATTCGAAAAATACATCTTAGCGATCAGCGGATGGATTTTACGGGTGCAATCGGCACCTCGCAAAACGTGAGTGCGGCGATACCATTTGCCCCGCGTAGTAGAGCTTTCTGGCTCCATGACTGACCATTGATATATGTCAAATCTTGCGCACTGGAAACTGCCACCAATTTCAAGATGACGGAATTCCCGTCCACCGTGCCCGCTGCGACTTTGCCTGACTTGCCACTGAGATAGAACTGGTTTGCAAGCGAGTTATCCCATTTCACCGCTTGGTCGAATTCCATCACAATCTCATCCTGCTTCGCGCTCTTGTAATAAGCCCGCTTAAGATTCGGCGGGGTGATGGAGGTGGTGGGTTGAATTCCATAGTTATATTGCTCAACCAACGGACCGATAAGCTTGGCAAACTGCGCATAACCTTCTGGCGTAAAATGGCAACCTCCCGGAGGATCGATGCCGAGTGATGACATGATGCTCAGGTTTGAAAACGCAGTCGGCAATGTGCGCTGCACTTCCCGCAACCGGCTGTCTGAACCCTCACGCCCCATTGAGCACGCGTAGGGCATGATTTGAAACATATAATAGTGCTGAATGTTTGGATAGTCCTGCTTCCACGCGGCGGCTAGACCAATAAAATACTGCTTATAGTTTTCCCAACCATAACCACCGGTCGGTCCATCAGAGCCTTGATCATTCTCGCCTTGATGCCAGAAGACTCCGCGGATGCCGTGGGTGAGCTTTGCTTGTCTCACGCGCCACAGCAAGCGACCGTAGATCGTGGATGGATCTTCCTCGTTCTCAAGACTGCGTTGATGTTGGTCGATACGGGTTCCGCCGACCGCCCCGTTGATAATACAAACCGGGATCTTATGGTTATCCATCAGGCGCTTGGCCAGATCGAATGCCCAGTAACCAATCGCGAGTCGGTCGCCTTTACTTTTGCGAATGGCGGGCCCCCATTTTGCAGCTGTAGGATCCTCGCCTGCGCCGCCATAACTGCGAATCCATTCATTCGTCTCGGGAAATTCTTGCTCGCCCCACGCGGTCGCCACGGCGTTAGATTGGCCATTGACCAGATAGGCATCGCCACAGACTAGGTCATTGACAATTCGTTGAGTCTTCGGCTGCCCACCGCTCATCGTGCCAAACTCCACTTTGTATTTAATCAACCCCGGTTTGAGTTTGACGGTAAAGGCATAGGACTTATCGGCGGCCAATTTCGAAGTCGCATCTTTGTAGAGTTTATCGCCAGCGAAGACTTTGATATACACGGATTCCGCCGGTTCGCTGAGAGTGCCATTGTAGAACAGCGTACCTTCATTCTTATCATCGCGGGCGAAGAACTGGCCGTCTTCAGGTTGTTCGTCTTTCCCCGGGACGGCGGCAATCCATGGGTTTTGCTTTGGCTCGGTGACGGCAATGGTTGTGGTTTGGACGCTGGGTTTTCCGCCGTTGGAAATCGTCGCAGTGACGACCATCTTCCCGCTGCCTTGGGCACGCGTGAGAACGAGTCTATCAGTCTTCACTTGCTTGATGACCGCGAGGTCAGAAACCGTCCATGTCATTTTCAGATCGGCCGCCTTGATCGCACTTCGGTTGCTCACTTGCGGCACGATTTCTATAGATGTTCGCCCATCCCAAGTGGTTGGAGCCTTCAAGGTGAAGACGGGTTCCGGTATGGCTTCTTTGATCGAAATCGGAATCTCCTTGGTCTTTACACCATCGGGATAAACCGCTTTGAATTGCAAGGTCGCGGTCTGGTCTCCCGAGACGCGGCCTGCGTCGAAGGAAAACGAATAGCGGTTGGTGGAAACTACCGTTTCCTTACCATTTGCTTTCAGCACCCAATAGACCTTGAGTGCACCACCCGCCATCGCGGAAAATGTCATGTTATCGCCCTCCGCGACGGTCGCTTGTTGGGGTGCGACGGAGAATTCATTACCCGGCTGAATGATAGGTCCGGTAAGGGTCTGCATCGGCTTCTGGTTCTCATATTGCAACTTCACCCAGTCCGCTGATCGCTTCACTTTTGAAACCCGCACCTCGTCGATATCACCTTGGAAATCATATTCATTTCTCCACCCTCCGATCCAAAGGCCGCAAGGGTTAGTAATATTTAGAGGACTCCTTTCGTTCGTAGAAACACCGTCTAAAACGCCATTTACATACACTCTGGAATCGCCTTTCTCATAGGTGTGAATCACATGCGTCCACTCGGATAGCGGCAGGGTGCTCTCCCCCTCCACATCGGCACTGGAGAAGTAGCAGCCGATGTTGATATGTGGCGGACTTGCAAATGCCATCACAACCTTGCCTTGATTCTTATCATTCCCCCACGCCACGACTTTGCCATTCGGCTTATCTGCGCGAAACCATGCTTCCGAACTATGCGATGTCGCTTCGGTGGGATAGTTAGAAATCTTATCGCCACCAGAAATCCCCTGCTTACCTGCCAGATGCCTGGCCTTGCCAATGACGCCTTGAGTGGCCGATGTGCCCTCATCCGTGCACTCAAGTGTGCCCACTTCATCCCGCGTCGGGTCGTCCATATGCCAGACGCTCAGGTAACCATTTGATTCATTGAAGACCGCCTTGCCATCCGATTTACTGGCCGCATTGCTCTTGCCCCAAAGCATATGAATCACTTGCCGCGCATTGCCAGCGATGTGCGGAATGCGCACCCAGACGCTTGCGGTCCCGAGTTTAGGATTCCATTCCTCCAACTGATAGGCGAGCTGGACTCCGTCCGCACCGGTGAAGCGAATGTCATCGCCATTGGCTTTTACTTGGCTGAAGTCGAACCAATCCTTGTGCAAGCGGACCAGCATCGGGAAATTATCAATTGAGGCCGATGCCGGGAGATTCGCACCTTCGGGCGTGGTCAAGATCGTGATATCACCCATGCCATATTTCTTTTCATTTAACTGAATGACCGGCTTATCCACCTTGAGATTCTTTTCCTTCACCGCTAGCACCATCTTGAGTTCAGGATGGGTGGTGGCTGTCTCGAAAGTTTTGATGGTATCTTTCACCACCGAGGTTCGCAGGCCATTGAGATCTTTTGGAAATTCATTTCTGGCGGTCTGGTCATCAAACTCTTTAATCAGCTCCTTCAGCGCGGGGATGGCTTCGCGCC
The DNA here is from genome assembly GCA_043748885.1 of Luteolibacter sp. Taxonomy (GTDB): domain Bacteria; phylum Verrucomicrobiota; class Verrucomicrobiia; order Verrucomicrobiales; family Akkermansiaceae; genus Luteolibacter. Next base: position 3,301 of record JAYVEJ010000208.1, read on the forward strand.
CGGCCGAGCCATAACCCGCGAGTAGCTTCATGATATCTGCGGTTCTCTTTTCACTACCATGACCGCCTTGGGTTCTAGCGAAAATAACTCCCGCCTCGATACCCTCCTTATAATGATACTTGGTCAATGCCAAGAACGCGCCCATCCGGATCCCTCCACTAAACATCGTATCTGCGGGTGCGGAAATTCTCACCGCCTCCAGCAAATCAGGGGCTAGTTTTTCAACATCTTTCTCAGCGAGTAAATTGCTGAATGTTCCTTGCAGCGTCGCCCTCGCCATTGCATCTGGATTAACGGCCACGGCGCGGATCGCCGGATAGAGTAACTTCGGATTGATGCCTTCAATCGAGTTGCCCAGAAGCCCGCCGAACAAAGTGGCGGCGAGTTCGCCATGCGTAAGTTGAATAGGATCCTCCCACACCACCGGATAAACCGGCTCGGCGGTATCGACTAACGCTTTGAGCATTTCAGGAATCACTGGCTTGGCATTGTCCTTCATGTTTCTGAGCGCATTGGCCGCTTTCACCCGCAGCCAACGGTCTTCATGAGTGAGCAAGCGGGCTAACACTGGTAATGCGTCCGGGTCATTGATATATCCCAGCGCCTCGGCAGCTCCTTGGCGTTTGCGGGCGTCCGGCCCCTCCGCCATGGTGATGAGCCTGCGGACATACTTGTGACTATTTGGGCGGGTGCCAAATTCTTCCGCTGCCCAACCGCGGGCGATGGGTGACCAATCACCGAATGCTTCGATGAGTTGGTCCAGAGTCAGCGTCTTGCGGGTGAGGTCAAAGTGGCCCGAGTTGATTGCTTCGGCCACAGCTTCTTTGCTCAACGCATTGGCCGGATTCTGATCGCGGCCAGTGATACAAATTTTCTTCAACGGCAATGCATACGTTAGGACATAACTGGCGGTGGGACTTAATCCATTGTAACCGCTCGCGCCGTAGTAAGTGTTATCATCTGTTTTGCCCGCGCCGTACTGCTCGGCACCATCATAAGTGAACGATCCATCGCAGCGTCGGACCAGATCGAGATGCCATGAGGCCTCTTTCACAAATGCCGCAGTCGCTAGCGGTCCGCCGGCATTCGCCCCTAGCGCACCCCATAGATAACTGAAGCCTTGGCCGGTGTGGCCGTATTCCCGACACTGATAGGAAGCGGTCACCATCTTGGCGAAATACTGTGTTTCCTTGACCTTGTCTGGTTGCACCGCAAACAGAATGGCCGCCATCGCATTCTTGCCATTGTTATCATGACTCGGCCATGGCATGTGCTCGCCATAGGGAATTGCTCCCTTATCCACATAGTAGCCAAAAAATCTGGAAGCTCGGCTGATTGCGGGATCAATCTCTGGATCCTTCACTCCGCATTTTTTACCCATGACGATTGCTATATTGCCAATGAGACCTGCCGCATTCACCGGTCCATAGGGTGGGATGGAACCATGGAGTTCACCATTCTCAGTCAATTCTGATCCACCATGGCCGAAGGTGCCATACATCCCTTGTCCCTTGGCGAGAGCGATGGTGTATTGCTCGATGGCATGGAAAACTTCTTTGTCACCAGTCTGAAGGAAATACTCACAAAGGAACAAATTGCGATAGCCCCAGTCCCAAGTGGCGACTCCAGCCTTTTCCAGTGACAGCGATTTAGGACCAATTTCCCGCGCATACTTGCGTAGCTTAGGTAAGTACTTGGACTCACCCGTCGCGAGCAGGGCGAGACCATTGACCGCTCCAGTCCAGCCGGGAGAGAGTGGTTCTTTATTTAGCACTTCACAGGCTTCATCATAGATCAGCTTAGATTTCGGGCAATTGTAGGGCGCGGTGGCACTGTAGGTGCCCATCACTCGCAGATTAACCACTAAATTTTCTACCTTGCCAGCCCGCCAGACGATGAGTTTTAGAGCACCTCTATTCTCGGCTTTTTCGGCTTCTTGAATCCCGTGGGCGATGGCTTTGCGAGAGTCGTCAGTGAACAACTGTCCTGCCACACCGAGGATGATGTCATCGACTTTCATCACCCCATCCGCCGGCGATTTTTTCCCGACATGAGTGACGAGAATCTGCCGACTGACGGTGGTGGTCCGCCCTTGCCAGCTATCAAGATTGTTCGCGGCTCTGGTATAGATCCAGCCCCGCAGACCGGTGGCACCCAAGTTATAGGTTTGGTCGCGGTCCACCGCGTTGTTCTTGGTGAGATCCGGCAGGCTTGTAGGATTCTCAGCGGCGAC
>JAYVEJ010000209.1:0-5532 GCA_043748885.1 Luteolibacter sp.
TCTACCGAGTCAAGACGTCAAGGACCTGCACCCCGGTTTCGAGAGTTCGCTGGTCGCGATCTCGCTGCCGTTGGATGTTGTCCTGACGTTGGTATTCCAACCGATCCGCATGGCTGGTCGGGATGAACTTGAGCGCCCGGTAGTCCCCCATGGACTCGGAACGACACAACCAGACCTCACCGAAGCCTCCCCGGCCGAGGAAACGGATCAACCGATAGCCGTCGAGGACCAGGGTGTTCGAAAGGGGGATGCTCATGCAATGGGGTGACTGTTTAGAAACGCACCAAGGCTGACAACCAAGATTGCCAGTACGCTCGGATGGCGACCACCATGGATGCGGGGAAACACCAGCGACTCGACGCCACTCTAAACAAGCTGCGCGCCCGTTACTTAAGTTCCGCACAAGGAGCGGAGGGAATTCGGGCGTGAGTTAAAGGAGGAGCCAGGAGGGAGAGCAGGAGGGGTTTTATGGCGAAATTAGTAGAAGATGTGGGCGAGACGCCCACACTCCTTGAGTTTATAGCACGGTACAAAGTATATCTTTAAACTGGATTTGCATCGGTGAGCCGGCGTGGAGCTGGAGAGCGAGGATTCCCTTCTTGGCACCTTCGGCGGTTTCATCAGTGACATCGACGGCGGCCTTGCCGTTGATGAACTGTTGGATGTGGTTGCCTTTGACAATGATATGATACTCGTTCCAATCATCCTTCATAATCGCGGCCTGGATGTCCTCACTCTTTCCGGTTTCACCAGTGACTTCGATCTTGGGTTTGCTCACTTCCGCACCTTGGGTGATGGTGACTTTTTGGCCGCGTTGGGCAAGGATGCCGCGGCCTTTTTCCTCGTAAAGAATGCCACTGTAGGTTGTGCCATACTCAATATCTGCCTGATAGCCGGCGACCACGAAGTTCTTCGGATCGACGATCTTGCTGCGGAATTGGAGGCCGCTGTTGACGAAGCCTTTGGCGTCGCCGGGCATCATCTTGTATTTGAAGGTGATCTCGAAATCCGCGACATCGCCGCCTTTCCAGATGAGGAAAGTGTTCCCGGCGGCGGGCTTTTCTACAGTGGTGCGACCGGTGATAACGCCATCCTGAACCGACCAAAGATCGGGGTTGCCTTCCCAGTCGGTTAGGTCTTTGCCGTTGAAGAGAGGCTTCGGTGCGGCGTGGGCGAGGGTGGGGAGCAGAGCGAGGAGGAGGATGGATTTCATCAGAAAAAAATTACGCGGCAGATGGGAGGATTGTTTCGAAATAAGATTCACTTTGGCTAGGGAAACCCGGATAGCAGCCTTGAGTGGCGGTCTCAAAAATAGCTAACAGACTATTCTGCCGGACTTCGGCTTGCTCAGCGACAGGATGAACATCGCTGCGGAGCAAGGTATTGACTGGGCCTTACTGCGGCCTAGTGTCCGTGGCATTCATTGAAACTCACTCGTAGCTATCCCCGTATCAAAAAAAAGTGGCTCTAATACGAACTTTGCTCCCCATACTTGGCCTCACTCTTTTCTCTGCCACAGCAGAGGAAAAAGTCTCATTTTCCCGCGAGATCCTGCCGATCCTCTCCGACAAGTGCTTCCACTGCCACGGACCCGACAAGAATCACCAGAAGGCCGATCTCCGCCTCGACATCCGCGCCGAGGCCATTGCAGCAGGCGCAGTCGATCCCAAGCATCCGGAGAAATCCGAAGTGCTCATCCGCATTTTTTCCGATGACGAGGAGGAGATCATGCCCCCTCCCGATGCCCATCGCGAACTCTCGGACGCCCAGAGAAACCTCATCAAAAACTGGATCAAGCAGGGCGCGGAATACGAACCCCATTGGGCATTCGTCGCCCCTCCCGCGACGATCCCTATCCCGGAAACTACCGACAAAACCTGGCCGAAAAATCCAATCGACCACTTCATCCTCACCCGTCTCGAACAGGAGAAACTTAAGCCCAGCCCCGCAGCTCCGCCCGAGCGTTGGCTCCGCCGGGTGACCTTCGATCTTACGGGGCTTCCGCCCACCCAACCTGAGATCGACGCGTTTCTTGCCGATCGAACTCCGACTGCGGCGGAAACCGTGGTGGATCGCCTTCTCGCCTCGCCCCGCTTCGGCGAGCGCATGGCGACGGCTTGGCTCGACGTCGCCCGCTATGCCGACTCCTTCGGCTATCAGGCAGACATCGGCACCGAAGCCTGGCCCTACCGGGATTGGGTGATCAACGCTTTCAACAAGAACCTGCCCATCGACCAGTTCATCACCGAACAACTTGCGGGGGATCTGCTAGAGAAACCGACTCGCGACCAGCACCTTGCCACCGCCTTCAACCGTATCCACCGCAAGACCAACGAGGGCGGCTCCGTGCTCGAAGAATTCCGACAGGATGGCATTTCAGACCGAGTCCACACCGTCGGCACCGCCTTCATGGCCCTCACCTTCGAGTGCTCCCGCTGCCACGATCACAAATTCGATCCCATCACCGCCAAGGACTACTACTCGCTTGGTGCCTTTTTCAACAGCATCGAGGAGGCGGGTCTCATCCAAGGTGGTGAGGATGGCAGTTCCGTCTTGCCCCAGCCAGCCCTCCAGCTTCCCACCGGCGATCAGGAGACAAACCTCGCCAACCTCCGATCTAACATTACCGCCGCCGAGTCCGCGCTCGCCGATTCTATCAAAACCGCCGAACCCGAATTCCAATCATGGCTGGCCTCGGACAAACCATTTCCAACGCCGGACCTTGCCGCGCTTTTCCATTTTGATGAAACCTCCGGGACGACGCTGAAGAACGAAATCGACCCGCAAAAACCCGCGGAAACTGGAGGCAACTCGCTTGCGCCGGGGAAATCAGGTAACGGCATCCTCGCCGATGGCGACAACCTAACCAAACTCCCCGATCTCGGCATCGCCCATGCCGATCAGCCGTTCTCGATCTCCCTTTGGCTCAAGCCGGCTCAAGTCCATGAGCGCGCCGTCGTTTTCGCCAACTCGTCGTCGTTCGATCTGCCATTCTCGGGTTACGAACTGCTGCTAGAAAACAACCGCCTCACCTGGACTCTCCACCGCGAGCTTCCCGGATGCGCGGCTTCCGTTTCGTCGAAAACGAAAATCCCCGCAAACGAATGGACGCACGTCACCGTCACCAACGACGGCTCGCACAAGGCTTCCGGTTTGAAGATTTTCATCAACGGCCAAGCTGCCGAAACCACCATCGCCAGCGACAACCTCACTCGTGATATCCAAATCGGCGACGCCCTAAATTTCACGGGACGCGGCCGCGACATCGGCCTGAAAAATGGGATGGTGGATGAAGTCGCCATTTATCTCCGTGTCATCTCCGCCGCCGAGGTGGCCGCGCTATTTTCCGGAAAACCCGTCTCCGCTAACAGCGATCCCACCTTGCTCCGAGATTACTATTTCTCCGCCGTCAATCCGACTGCCCGAAACCTCGCTAATAAGCTCAACGCCGCCCGCGCGGCCTATCGGGATGAGGAGAAAAACGTCCGCGAAATCGTCACCATGCGCGAGTCCGCCGAGCCCGTGCCCGCCTACATCCTCGTCCGCGGCGACTACGCTTCCATCGGTGAAAAGGTCAGCCGCGAAACCCCCGCATGGCTCGCGCCATTTCCCAAAGACCAACCCCGCAACCGCCTCGGATTCGCGAAATGGCTCACCTCCCCGGATCACCCTCTAACGGCCCGTGTCACCATCAACCGTATCTGGCAGGAAATTTTCGGAACTGGCATCGTCGCCACCTCCGACAACTTCGGACTGCAGGGTGCGCAGCCCTCCCACCCTGATCTTCTCGACTGGCTCGGCCGCGACTTCATCGGCCAGGGTTGGGACCAAAAGCGCGCGATCCGCCAGATGGTTCTCAGCGCCACTTACGCCCAAGATTCCACCACCTCGCCCGAGCTCCGCGAGCGGGATCCCGCGAACGCCCTGCTCGCCCGCGGCCCTTCCCACCGCCTCACCGCCGAGATGCTCCGCGATTCCGCACTCGCTCTATCAGGACTGCTATCCGAGAAAATCGGCGGCAAGCCAGCGATGCCCTATCAGGCACCCGGCTCGATGTGGCGAGTTCTCAACAACTTCCTCCCGGACTACAAGCAAGACACGGGAGAAGGCCTCTACCGCCGCTCGCTCTACACCTACTGGCGCCGCACCACCACCCCGCCTAACATGATGATCTTCGACGCCACCACCCGCGATGTCTGCGCGACCCACCGCCAAGTCACTAACACCCCACTCCAGCCGCTCGTCATGCTCAACGATCCGCAGTTCGTCGAGGCCGCCCGCAAGCTCGGCGAGCGGATCTTGAAAAACGGCGGCAGCACCGATGAGGCCCGCGTCCATTGGGCCAACCGCGAAGTCCTCGGAAAACCTCCCACACCCGCGCAACTCACCATCTTGTTAGCCCTCATCACCGAGCAGCGCGACTTCTTCAAATCGAAATCCTCAGACGCAGAAGCGCTCCTGAAAATCGGCGACTCAAAATCCGACCCCGCCCTCGATCCCATCGAAGCCGCCACCTTCACCATCCTCGCCCAAAGCCTGCTCAACCTCGACGCGAACATCACCCTGCGGTAAACGCCGAGCCAATGAAATCGTCCTATCAATGCACCCATTTTACTAAACTACACCAATGACTTCCATCCTCCGATATCCCACGCTCGCCTTTTTCATTTTCATTTCAGGCTCCATCGCCACAGTGATGGCGGGCGATGCCGACAGCCCCGCGCACGCCGCTTATCCAACGCCGTTTTCCCGGCCTCATTCGGCGGGAGAAGATTACGACACTTGGCGTGATGCGATAGGCCCTGACATCGGCGAGACGCCCGTTGATATCAACCGCTTGCCGTCGCGTGTCGATAACTCCACCCGCCCGCAGTTCCCTCCGATTTACAAACAAAAGGGAGGAGCCTGTGGTCAGTTCACGGCGATTGCCTCGATCTTCACCTACGAAATGAACGTCCTGAATGGCACCGAGGCCAACACGACAGCCACGCAATTTCCCGCCGATTTTACCTGGAACATGTGTAATGGCACCAAGAATGACCAAGGATCAGAAGCGCATAATGGCTGGGAAGTGGCTAAGCACATCGGAATCCCCAGCGTCAAATCCTACGGACGGGTGGAAGGAGACGTCGACAAGATCGGCTTGTGGGCTAACGGTTACGCCACCTGGCGCGAAGCGATGGAGTATCGCGTCGCCGGCTATCGCTACACCCCGACCGCCACCGTCTCACAGATCAACGAAGCCCGCGGCTGGCTGTTCGACCGCAACCAACCCCAAACCGGCAAAGAATCCATCGGCGGATTGCTGGCACTGGACGGACGGATAGGTAAGCTGGAAGAGGTCACGAGGACGATTCCCGAAGGAGAATATCTGGCGGGAGAAGACCTATGGATCCGTTGGTGCAACAGCGGTTCCGGGCACGGTATCACTTGCGTGGGATACGATGACCAAGTCGGATTTGATGTGAATGCCGATGGGAAAATTTCCAACGACATCGATATCAATGGTGATGGCAACGTCACCCTCGCTGA
>JAYVEJ010000210.1:0-2038 GCA_043748885.1 Luteolibacter sp.
GCATTTGAGATCGACCGGGGTGGCTGGCTGGTGGGTGAAATCCGGGACGCGGGTGGCAGCGAATTCGGAGGAGCGGATGAGTGCTTGGGCTTCGTTTTGTTGGCGACGGTTCATGGGGTGATTGCGTTTTGGTTTTTTCTATCAAACTATCCAGCGTCTATCAGAGGCCGGGGATTCCTGCCAGAGGTATTTGTGGGAACCTGCGGCCGACCGCAGAGGCGTGGGCCCGATGGCGAACACAAAGACACGACGATGTTTCTACAAGTAACTGTAATTCTGCATGTTTCAGAGAAAATTCGAGAAGCTCGCATGGGTGCAAGCCCGGCTGACATGCCGGAGAAACTAACTGACAAGTCCGAGACGGCGGCTGACGGTTCCGAGCAAACGAGTGGCAAGAGCGAGGAAGTGGGTGGTGGAGTCGGGAAAGCAGTTGGCGTGGCCGAGAGGGCGTTAGACAAGGTCGCGAGTGCGGGTGGCGCGCCCGAATAACCGTCTGACAACGCTTGGAAAGCGGGTGGCAGGTCCATGCACTCATCCGGCACGCTTGAGAACGCGGCGCGCGCGTCCATGACGCCGCCCGGCGGGCGCGGGGAATGGAGTGGCGGACGCGGGAAGCGAGCGCGTGAGGAGGGTTGACCTCCGGTCAACCCGGATCGACTGAAAGTGGGCTCTCTTTGAAATGTTCCCAGCCCCCGGTTAGGGAATGGCCTGAGCCGGGCTCCACCAATTCACCAATGCGAGTGAGGGGCAGATCGGGGAATGGCCAAGCGGCTAGTAGGCTTGCGACGCGGCCCACGTTGATCGCAAACAAGATTTCAAAGTCCTCGCCATCGCCAAGTGCCTGTGCCGGGGTGCAGCCGGGGGTGAGCGGCAAGCTCGACTCGACGATCCTATAACCGCAGCCGGAAGCGGCTGCTAGACGCGGAAGATCCTTCGCCAAGCCATCGGATAGATCCATCATCGCCGTCGGTTTGAAGTGGCCGACCAGCCAGTCCGTCTCCGCGATGCGCGGGGTGAAATCGAGGTGCTTGCCGCGGAGGGAGCCACCAAGCTGACCGGTGACTAACAGCACATCGCCCGGCTGTGCGGTGGAGCGCAGGACTAACTGATCGCGGCGGACCGTGCCGGTGGCGGCGATGGAAATGACGGCAGCGGAACCGCTCGGGACGCTGGACGTTTCGCCACCGGCGAGGAACCCGCCGAATTTTTCCAAACAATCCCCGATGCCCCGGTAGAGATCTTCCACCCACGAGACGGAGGTTTCCGGCGGGAGGGCGAGGGTGATGAGGAAATGGCTAGGACGCCCGCCCATGGCGGCGATATCCGAGACGACGCGGGCGGCGGCCTTCCAGCCGACGGCGCGGGCCGGTGCGCTGGGCAGGAAATGGACGTGCTCGGCGAGGGCATCGGTTTTCAGCAGCAGCAGGGTTTCGCCGCCGTGATCGATCACCGCACAATCATCGCCCGGCTGGGCAGCGGGGGCCGAGTCGCGCGGCACTAGGCCGACCAGCCGATCGATCAGGGCGTCCTCGCCGATGTCGCGCAGCGTTTTCACGGCGTGACATCGAGCGGGAGGTGGTAGAAGCGGGCGGCCATTTGAATCGCGACGGTCGCCCCGTTGAAGCAGAAATGGACGGCGATGGGCGCCCACAACGAGCCGGTTTTTTCGTAAATGAAAACCAGCACGCAGCCGAAAACGAACAACGGCAGCAGCGCGGCGATGCTGCCATGAGCGGCGGCAAAAACGAGCGCAGAACAAACCGCCGCTGCCCACGGACCGGCGAATCGTTTGGTGGCCGAGTAGAGGTAGCCGCGGAACACGATTTCCTCACAGAACGGTGCCGCGATGACGGCGGCGAAGGCCATCAGTCCGAGGATGACCGGGTCGTTGGAATTCTGAAGAATTTTTACCGTGTCTTGCACCGTCTCGACGCCGAGCGATTCGATCCACTGCATGAAGCCGGACGCTTGCAGTCCGCCGAAAAACAACCACATGACCAGCACCGCAGCGGGAGCGATTAGAAATCCCCAGCGCCAG
>JAYVEJ010000211.1:0-5520 GCA_043748885.1 Luteolibacter sp.
AGCCTTAGCCGGGTTTCTCCGAAAAGGTCTGGTGGTGGTGAATGATGCCTTTGCCCAGAGCCGTGTCGATGGCGCGGTGGAGTTGATGGCACGCTATCACGATATTCCCATGGATTTCGCCGATGCCACTCTGGTGTTGCTAGCAGAACGCTTGAGCACTCCAAATATTCTCACGCTGGACGAGCGAGGCTTCCGGACCTTTCGCTTTTCGGGAAAGCGCCCCTTCAAGTTAATTTTACAAGACGGCTGACGGGCTGCTGGAGCTCGGTCATTCGAATAGCCAAAAACCCATTTCAGCTCCCCGCACCACGCCCCGGTGTTGACGCTTGCGTTTTCGTGACTACAGCTTTGCGCCATGCACGCCGACAACGATCCGAACGCACCAACTGAACCGCCAGCCGCGGCTCCCGAAGTGGAGTCCGCCCCGGAAATTTCCGCAGAGGCACCTGACCCATGGGAAGAACTCGAAGCCGATGTCTCGAAGTGGAAGGAAATTTCCCTGCGCACCGCTGCCGAGATGGAAAACCTCCGCAAACGCACGACTCGTGAGCGGGAAGACGCCATCCGCTACGCCAACCAGCGGCTGCTAGAAGAACTCATCCCGGTCATCGACAATTTCGAAATGGGCATGCACGCTGCGTCGCAAGACACCCAGTCGATGATCTACATCGGCATGGACATGGTCCGCCGCCAGCTCAACGATTTCCTCAGTTCACAAGGCGTCGAGGAAATCCCGACGAGCGGAAAATTCGACCCCAACCTGCACGACGCGGTGGCCCAAGAAGAATGTGCCGCCGGCGACGAAGGCCGGATTCTCAAGGTGACCCGCCGCGGTTACAAGCTGCGCGACCGTTTGCTGCGTCCGGCCAGCGTGGTCGTTTCTAAAGTCCCAACTCCGGCAGAATAAAGCAAATGGTTGAGAAACGAGACTACTACGAAATCCTTGAAGTCACCCGCGACGCTGCGGGGGATGTGATCAAGAAATCCTATCGCAAACTGGCGGTGAAGTTCCACCCGGACAAGAACCCGGGCGACCACACGGCTGAAGACAAATTCAAGGAACTCGGCGAGGCTTACGAAGCGCTCAGCGATCCCGAAAAACGCGCCGCTTACGACCGCTACGGCCACGCAGCATTCAACGGCGGCGGCGGTGGACGCCCGGCCGGCGGCGGCTTCCACGATCCGATGGACTTGTTTTCGCAAGTGTTCGGCGGAGCTTTCGGTGGCGGCTTCGAGGAGTTCTTCGGCGGCGGCGGCTCGCGCCGTGGCTCGGGCAAGCAGAAGGGCAGCGATCTCCGCTACGATCTGGAAATTTCTCTCGAAGAATCCGCCCGTGGGGTGGAGAAGGAATTGGAAATCGAGCGCTACGTCCCCTGCGAGCCATGCGGCGCAAAGGGTTCCAAGGGTTCCGGCGGCATCAAAGCCTGCTCGACTTGCGGCGGTCGTGGCGTGGTTGCCCGCCAAGCGGGAATTTTCATCCAGCAGACGACCTGCCCAGAATGCCGCGGGGCTGGTGAAACGATTTCCGATCCTTGCACCAGTTGCAAAGGCGATGGCCGCGTTCAGCGCGACAGTCGCATCAAGCTCCGCATCCCAGCCGGCGTCGATACCGGCACCCGCCTCCGTTCTTCAGGAAACGGCGATTCCGGCGTCCGCGGTGGCGCGGCGGGCGATCTCTACGTCTTCCTCCACGTCCGCGATCACGACATCTTCGAGCGTGATGACGCGGATCTTTTCTGCTCGGTGCCGCTTCCATTCTCGGTCGCCGCGCTCGGCGGGGAGCTGAAAGTGCCTTCGCTCGACGGCCAATCCTCGATCAAAATTCCAGTCGGCACCCAAGGCGGCACCGTTTTCCGGCTTCGCGAAAAAGGCATGCCCTCGCTCTCAAGCGGTCGCCGTGGCGATCTCAACGTCACCGTGCAAGTGGAAGTCCCGACCAAGCTCAGCGACGACCAACAGGAAAAACTCCGCGCGTTTTCCGAATCCATCGGCGAGCACAATTCCCCGATGCAGAAGGGCTTCTTCCAAAAGGCGAAGCGGTTTTTTGATCTGTGATTGAGAAAGTATCCGACGGATCCGTCCGATCCGGCGGATGAGTCTCCTCCCCATGGCCCGCTTTTACTTACCGCCCGGATCCTGGCAGGAAACCCCAGCCCTCACGGGCGACGAAGCCCGCCATGCCTCTCAAGTTCTCCGCTTAAAATCCGGAGATGCGGTCACGATTTTCGATGGGTTCGGTCGGCGAGCTTGCGCGGAGGTCCGCAGCATTTCCCGCGACCGCGTGGTGCTGGCCTTGGGCGAAACCTCTAATTCCAGACCTCCTTTGCCAGCCATCACCCTCGCCCAGGCCATCCCGAAGGGGAAAAACATGGACCTCATCGTCCAGAAGTCGGTCGAACTCGGAATCACCGCCATTCAGCCGCTAGTCACCCGCTTCACCGTCGTCCAGCCGGGCGAGGGCAAGTCGGAAAAATGGCGGCGCACTGCTCTCGAAGCGTGCAAGCAGTGCGGCCAAGACACGCTGCCCGCTATCGCCGAGCCACTCACCTTCGACCGCTGGATCGAAACACAGGCCGAATCTCCTGGGCTAAAAATTATTGCATCGCTCGCTCCCGGGGCCAGTTCGCTCCGAAAAATTTTGAAAATCCATCCTTCTACGGAGCAAGCCACGTTGCTCGTCGGACCGGAAGGGGATTTCTCGCCCACGGAAACGAGCGCCGCCCTCAATGCGGGATTCATCCCTATCTCGCTGGGTTCCATCGTTTTAAGAGTAGAAACAGCCACTTTTTTCGGTCTTTCCGCTCTTCGCTACGAGTTTGGCGAGGACTAAAAGAGTCAGTAAAAATCACGGTTTCAAATCGTTCAAAATTAGATAAATTAGATTGTTTAAAATAACCGGGAAGTTAATTATCCCGGTGTTATGAAGATCAATCAATTCCGATTGGCCGCGTTGACGCTCTGCGGAGTCGTCGGACTGGCGGGCCTCGCCATCGCCTGGGAGCCTGGAATCTATCCCAGTGGCTCGGAGCGCATGGCGAGCAACGGATTTTCCGTCAACAATCAGGACCGGAACGACGTGGTGTCCTTTTGGCACGCGGTGTATCAAGCGTCCGAGGGGTATCAAGACCGCGTCGATTGGACCGGCAATTATGTTGGAAAAAACGGAACAGTCTCCTCGGACTTCGTGGACGACGTGGAGCGACGGCTGAATTACTTCCGCGCGATGTGCAAGGTGCGTGCGAACGTGTCGGTGAGCTCGAGTGCCACAGTGACCATCGACTCCACCGATGCTTTCAAGCCCTCTGCTTCCACCCTGAGATCTGAGGCCGCACAAGATGCAGCCTTAATGCTGGTGCGAAACTACAATTCTCAGACCGGAGCGGATTTGGCGCTCACTCACAATCCGCCCTCCAATCTCGTCGGATGGTCGCCCGCAGCTTGGAATGCGAACTCCAAAGGCAACTTCGCCTTCGGCCTTTATGGTCCCGGCGCGATCACAGAATACATGATTGAGCAGTTTTCCCACAGCACCGCGACATCATCCTGGAACTCGCTGGTGGGTCACCGCCGCTGGAGTCTTTTACCAAACGCCACCAAATTCGCGACCGGCGATCAGCCGGGAACCTCCGCCACCCGGCCTCCGACTAACGTCTTCTACGTCTTACAGAAACCCAGCGAAATGCTCGTGGAATCCTCGGGATTCGTGGCCTATCCCGCCGCTGGATTTTTCCCGGTGGCCCTCAATTCCCCTTTCTGGTCGCTCAGTCGCGAGGGTGCAGATTTCGCCTTTGCCACGGTGAAAATGACGGATGCCAAGGGCAATGCCGTGCCTATCACCAGCACCATGCGAAGCAACGACTACGGGGATCCTGCCATCATTTGGCAAGTGGATGCAGTCGCGAATGTCAGTTCGGTTGCCAAGGACACGACTTTCAATGTCCAGATTACCGGCATCGGTGGCCAGGGCATTCCCTCCTCGTTCGGATACTCGGTCACGCTCATCAATCCGGATCTCCTCACTTCTAATCAGCAGATCACAGGTGCCTCATCCGCGCCACCCGGCGCATCGAGTTCTTACACCTTCAAAGCACCCGCCGGTGCCGAAGGCGTTCTGGTGCAAGCATCCCGGAAATCTTCCACCCGCTGGACGGAAAATGCCGAAGATCCCGGCAAATCGAACGTCGTGGATGGCACAACTGGCAATTACCCATTGGTGGTGAAAACTTCATCCATCTTGGGATTCAGCGGTGTCACCGGTAGCCGCTCGTTTCACCTCACTTTTCCCACCTCCTATGACGTGATCACTCGCGGAGTGCCCGATCAATCCTTCGAAATTGACCGCGATCTCATCGCCAATTCCAATGCCAAGCTCAGTTTTCAATTCCGGCGCGGCTACATGACGCGGAGCAGCACCTTGGTTGTCGAAACCTCCACCACCGGCGGCGCAACCTGGAAAACCCTTGGCGATTCGATCAAAGGCGTCAGCGATACTCAAATCGACATTGCCGTGACATCCGTCACCCGTTCCCTGCCGAAGTCCGCAGTTCCGATCCACGTCCGCTTTCGCTATTTCACCCGCGGCGGCTCGATCTACACCCACGAGGCCACGCCGAAAGCCCCGACCGGTATTTTCATCGATGAAATCACGACCACCGGCTGCGATTGGTTGGAGCAAAAAAAAGTGAACGTCCTGCCGGTTTCGGCGACCCAGTTTACGTTCCGATCATCAACCGCAGGCGCGAGCCTGAAGAAAGGCGAAGTTTGGCGGCTGAGGATGCGCACCAAGCTCGGCGGCAAATGGTTTCCGCCAGGTCCGTCGAAAACGGTCACCATTCAGTGATGGGATAGCCGACTTCTAACGAAGCATCCTTCGCTTTGCCGCTTCCCAAGCAGCGTCCATCTCCGCTGCGGTGGCGGCGTCCAAGGTCAGGCCCGCAGCACTGAGAAGCTGCTCCATTTCGCCGAAGCGGGTTTCAAACTTGGTATTGGCGGCCGCCATCAGCACCTCGGGATCAATGTTCCGGAAGCGCGCCAGATTGACCACCGAGAAAAGCAGGTCGCCCATTTCCTCGGAAACGGCTGCTAGATCCTGCTCATCCATAGCGGATTCCAGTTCGAGGAGTTCTTCGCGGATCTTGGCGATCACGCCAGTTTCAGTCGGCCAGTCGAAGCCCACTTGCGCAGCCTTTTTCTGGAGCTTGGACGCCCGCAGCAAGCCAGGCAGCCCCTTGCCGACCCCGTGCAAGTAGAGCGCACCCTCGTCGCCTTTTTCCGCGCGCTTGATCTCGTCCCACTGCCGGAGGACGGAATCCGTGTCGGCCGCATTGCTCTCGCCGAAAACGTGCGGGTGGCGGCGCACCAGCTTTTCACTGATCCCGCGTGCCACGTCGTCGAAGGTGAACCGCCCGGCTTCTCCGGCGATCTCGCTGTGAAATACCACCTGCAATAACAGATCACCCAGCTCTTCCTTGAGATGCTCGAAATCGCCGCGCTGGATCGTGTCCACCGTTTCATACGCTT
>JAYVEJ010000212.1:0-5518 GCA_043748885.1 Luteolibacter sp.
CGGCTACGGCACTGATCTCATCACCGGCGGAAACAGTCGGGATTTCATCCTCGGTGATAATGGATACGCCTTCTTCGATGATGCTTCAGTGATCACAGATCTTTCGACGAGCTATACCACTTCCGGTAGCGACGATTTCATCGACGCCGGGGCTGGCAATGATGTGGTATTCGGAGGAAAAGGACGTGATACACTCGCCGGTGGTGAGGGCCGCGACGTGATCGTGGGCGACAATGGCCATGCCACTTTTGACCCATCATGGAACATCACTTACCTCACCACCTACAATAGAGAATCCGGAGATGATGATACCATTTTTGGTGACTCAGGAGACGACTTAATCTTCGGTGGCGGCGGCAATGATACCATCGACAGCGGAAGTGGTGATGACACCATCATCGGCGATATGGGCGACTACAACATCGGCAGCAGCAATCCGCGCGGCGTGACTCTTTTCAGGGAGGCCAATGGCGGCAATGACATCATTTTAGGTGGCGCTGGCGACGACCTAATTCTCAGCGGCGGCGGCAATGATATCATAGACGGCGGCAGTGGTAGAGACACTCTGTTTGCTGGCTATGGCAACGACCTTGCTTATGGTGGAACGGGCGATGACATCGTGGTGGGTGGTCCCGGTGGTGACTTCCTGGATGGTGGTTTTGATCATGATACCCTCTACGTCGATGTCTTCGATACCTGGGCCGGCGGGATGTTCGAAGACACCATCGTCGGCGGGCCATTCTTTAGCACCGGTCTCACCTACATCAACGGCCCAATCTATCACTTTGGTAACACCCTAGCAGGTAGCGCCGCCGGTAACCTGGCGCGGGCCTTTGCCCGTCTGACTCAGCTTGTTGACGCTGGCATGGATGAAATTTACCTGAGTCCAACGGGTCTGGAATTCTCGATCATCCTCGACTCGTCGACCCTTGATTCACTCATGGATCACGGCTTCGACAGCATCCGCTGGGGTGGGGTGGGTGGTACTATTCTGGCACTCGCTGCCCGCGAGTTGGCTACGCCTTCGCGGGTTAGTCGTGGCGGCATCGTCGAGCAGCAGTGGAGTGAGTTGCTTGCACTCGCAAATTAACTCGCAGTTGAGCTGGATATTTTTTGTCTGAAGAGACATACCCCTGCATCCATGCGCACCGTGTTTCACCGAACTCTACTCACTCTCGCGCTGGCCCTCGCGGGGGGTGGCTCCCTATTTGCCAAAGCACCCGCCGCGCCGTCGAATCTGCGGGTCAAGCCGCTCGGGGTGAATTCCTTTCTCCTCGAATGGAAGGATAACTCGAAGAACGAGACGGGGTGGGAGATCCGTGTTTCCAAAGGAGTGACCAATCGTCCAAGCCGCTTTCAGTTAATCCCATCGCCTAACATTACTTCGTATGTCGTCATCACCACGGCAGTTCCCGGTAGCACACTTTCATTTCAATTAGCGGCTTACACCGGCAAAGCAGGCAGTGAGGTGTATTCAAAAAAGGCCTCCACAGTGATTGCGAAAGCATTTCCAACCACCACCTTTGGGGCACCCACCGAACTCGCCGCTACGACCGTGGACGACGGACGCATCCGTCTCGCATGGAAAGATAACTCCACCTCCGAACACGGCTATCAGATCGAAGCGAAAAAAGGCTTAGCTGCGTGGGCACCTGTTGGCATCGCCAATCCCGGAACGAAGTTCAGCATGAATGTGATCAATTTCGAACCCGGTACCAGTTATTCTCTGCGGGTAAAAGCATTCAAAACCTACCCGCTGGTATTCTCGGAATATAGCAATGTCGTCACAGCAGATACGCTGACATTTCAAGCGCCGGACAGTTTAGTGGCCACTCCGGGTGCTGACGGGTCAGTCGCATTGAAATGGAAAGACCGCTCATCGGTCGAAGCAGGTTATGAAATCGAACTCAAAACTGGAACCGCAGCCTTTGCCAAGATTGGGGAAGTCGCCGCAGATGTTACTTCTACCAGTTCCATCAAAGGATTTGCCTTAAATACAAATTACGAGTTCCGGGTGCGGGCCGTCCGTTTTGTAAACTTGGTGCGGGTTTTCTCAGATTATTCTAATATCTCCATTGCGAAAACCTCGCTACTAGGCAATCCGTCCAACCTCGCTGGGAGTGTGCTCAGCGACACTTCCATTAAGCTAACATGGAAAGACAACTCAGCTCGCGAACATCTATTTGTGATCGAGCGCCGCCGCGCAGGAACGACCGAGTTCACCAACACCGGCTCCGTGGGGGAGAACGTGAAGGAATACGACGTCACCGGTCTCATCCCCGGCGCAAGCTATGATTTCAGGGTGGGTTCGTCTGAGTTTTCCGGCACTCCTGCCTATTCATCCACCGTCCGGCTGACTACGACTGGTGGAGCCTTGGATAGCAATCCCGACCAAGCAGTGTATTGGAACAGCTCGTTCTTATATCAAATCGCAGTGACCAATCCGGCGACTTTACAATCCATCACAGTCACCGGTTTACCGACTGGCTTAAGCTATAACTCCGTCACCCGCACTATCAGTGGAACCACCACTGAAGAAGGAGTGAAGTCAGTCGCCTTGAAGGCAACATTTGTAGGTTCCGCCGAGTCCACGGCGACGATGACGCTGCGGATCATTCGTGCTCCGGCAGCGCCGCTGATCGGCAGTGCTTTCTCGCCGGTGAATGTGACTGTTGGCAACATGCTGGCAGTTTCATTAACCAATAAATTCTCCGATCCCGACGCGGCGGAGGCGCGCCGCGTGACCACCACGCTTGGAAACTTCGACATCATTCTTTACCCGTTAGCCACACCTGCGACGGTTGCTAACTTTTTAAACTATGCAAATGCAGGTAGCTATGATGGCTCGTTCTTCCATCGCTCGCCGGACAACTTCGTGGTCCAAGGCGGAGGGTATCGCAACAATGGCACGACCTTCACGGAGATCTCGAAATTCGCCGCCATCGCGAACGAGCCCGGCATCTCCAACACCGCTGGAACGGTGGCGATGGCGAAGTCCGCCGGAAATCCTAACAGTGCTACTTCCGAGTTCTTCGTCAGCGTGGCGGATAACAAAGCCATACTCGACGCTCAAAACGGCGGCTTCAGCGTCTTCGGTCGAGTCGCCGGGACGGGGATGAGCGTGGTGGATGCGATCAACGCCCTGCCGCGCAAAAATTACACCGTCACGGTGGGTGGCTCATCGCGCGCGCTGGAAGATGTCCCCATCAATGTCGTCGCGCCTGCGCCTGTGGTGCTCGACCCCACCAAGTTGGTGAAAGTGACGACCGTCGCCGTCGTCCCGGTGCTGCGCTACGAGCTGCTCTCGTCCAACACGGCCGTGGCGACCGCCGTGCTCAGCGGATCTAACGCAAACATCACAGCCGTCGCTTCCGGCAGCACGACGATCACGGTGAAAGCCATCGACCTCGACAACCAGATGACCTCCCAGAGCTTCGAAGTCAGCGTGCCGTAGTCGGGCAGTTAGGCATCGGCAATCCTCGCAACTCGCAGCCGCTCGGCGGTGACGAGAGCTTGGAATTTCGCATAGTCCTGCTCGCGGCTGGAGGACAGCAAACGGTAGCCGTAGAGTTTCCAATGGCGCATTTCCTCGAGCGCGTTGGCCATCCGCAGGGCGATGATTTCATCACTATCCGTCCCGCGCCCGGCGAGCCGCTCATGCAGTTCTTCCTCGCTGGGTGGCATCACGAAGAGATCCACCAAGGCGCGTTGAATGTTAGAATCTGGGCAGTTGCGGACTTGCTCCGCGCCTTGCACGTCGATGTCCATCACCACATCCGTGCCGGCTTGGAGGTGGGAAATGACCTCGCATTTCAGCGAGCCGTAAAGGTTGCCATGGACCACCGCATGTTCGAGAAAGTCCCCAGCCTCGAGCCGGTGGAAGAAATCTTCTTTCGTTAGGAAGTGATAGTCCTTGCCGTTTTCCTCCCCCGGGCGAGGCGGGCGGGTGGTGCAGGAAATCGAGTAGCGGACCTCGCCGGAGTCGGCCAGTCGCCGACAGAGCGTGGTTTTTCCAGAGCCAGATGGACCTGAGACGACGAGGAGAATGCCGGTGCGGGCGGACATGGTGGCAGGATGTAGAGACGGTTGCCGGACAGGAATCGAGAAATTTATTTGGATTTGCAAAATCGTTAGAAGGCGCACTCGGAGCCGCCGAATTTGCAGATTGCCTGGCTAGTGGAAATCTCGGAGTTTCACGCACCCATCCATGCTGTTGCCCGTATTCCAAGACTTAATCAAACCGCAATGGTGCGCGGTGCTCGCGGCCCTCAAGCACTCGGGTGGCTTGCCGGTCACCGACCTGGCGCGGCAGGTGGAGGCCAGCTACATGGCGGTGAAACAGCACTGCGAAGACTTGAAAAATCTCGGCTACCTCGACCGCTCGCGGGTGCCCCGCACAGTCGTCGGACGACCCGAGATTTTCTACAGTCTGAGTGCCAAGGCAGACGCATTATTTCCCCAGGCAGGGGTGAGTTTCACGCTCGATTTGCTCGATGAACTCAAGTCTCTCCTCGGTGAAAACACCCCAGATAAGCTGCTTTTCCAGCACTTTCAGAAGCAGCAGGAGAAATGGCAGCCGCTGCTCGCCGCCGCGCCATCGCTGATGGAAAAAGTGACCAAGCTAGCCGCACTGCGGGAGAAGGAAGGCTGCCACGTCCGCTGCGTGGTCGGCCCCGCGAACGGCCTGAGCATCGAGGAGTTTCACAACCCATTGCAGAGAGTTTTCGAGCGCTACCCGCGGGCCGTCGCCATGGAGCAGCGGATGATCGAGCAACTGCTAGAAACGCGGGTCCACCGCCGCGAACTCAGCGGCGGGCGGAACGGCCAACCGCAGGTGATTTTTGAGGTGCAGGGCCATTGACGGTGCCGCGAAATCCCCGTGAATGGCCGCAACTCAGTCCGCGTCGTAACGCCCAGCCAATTTTAAAACCATGAAGAATCCACAGTTGCTTCCCCTTGCCGCCATCGTCTTGTTAGTCGCCACTGGCTGCGACAAGCACTCGCCGGATGTCGCGAAAAAAATCGCCGAGCTTGAGCAAAAAAACCACGAGTCGGCCGACCGCCAGCGCGAACTCGAACAACAACTCGAAGACCAAAAACTGGCTGCAGAACGCGACGCCATCGAGCGCGAGCGGGTAAAAATCGAGGATGACCGCGCCGAGCTGGCACGCCAACAAGGAGCCGCCGCTGCGGAGCAAGACCAAGCACTCCGTGAGCGCGAACAGACCCTCTCTAACCGCGAGGGCAAGCTGGAGGAATTTCAATCCGCCCTCGCGGAAAAGCAGGATGACCTTCAGCAGCAGACTCAACAACTCAGTGAGCGGGATCGCGAATTGGCGGGGCGTGAAGCATTGGCCTTCGAGCAACCGGCAGCGAGCGAACCGGTGGCGGACTATGGCATGTTCTATGATTCGCTAGCCTCATATGGCGGGTGGTTCGAGACGGCGGACTTCGGTTATGTCTGGCAGCCCGCAGTGGTGCGCGATTCTAACTGGCGGCCCTACAGCCGTGGCCGTTG
>JAYVEJ010000213.1:0-2037 GCA_043748885.1 Luteolibacter sp.
GCGACCACATGCTGCTTGTCGTCTGGATAGGTCACGCCGAACCAGTGGCTGGTCGTGTCTAAAACAGTGCAGTCCGCCACGCCCGTGCGGATCAACGCATCGACGACGGTCGGGATGTAATTCTCGGATTTTTCCAAATGGCCGAACTCGTCGATGAAACGGGTGAACTCATCTTCGAGGTGATCGAAGAAACAGCGGCTGAAGGCCCAAAAATTCATCGAAACCGGCGAGTTTTCACAAACTTCTCGGCGGCTGCCGTCGAGTGAATTGCCACGCACCACGCCATCGCTGTCGCGCTCGATGTTGACGTATTCTTCCACGGTGTGGAGCAGGCCATTGTCGTCGCGGGTGCAGATGCCGCGGTTCACATCGCCGTGGTCGGAGAGGGTATTGATGAGCGGATAGCCGACCATCGCATAGTGCGCCTTGGCATTTTCCGGGCGCGGGGCAGCGAGGAAAGCGGCGGCCTGCACGTAGGCGTCGCTGCCGTAGAAATCATCCGCATTGATCACGGCGAAGGATTCCTTCACCAGCTCGCGGGCGGCGCGGACCGCGTGCGCGGTGCCCCAAGGCTTCACCCGGCCTTCTGGAATCGTGAAACCCGGCGGTAGATCAGTGAGTTTCTGGAAGGCATAGTCCACTTGGATCCGGTCCGCGAAACGACCGCCCACGCCCTGCCGGAACCCCTCCGCGAAATCCTCGCGGATGATGAAAACGACCCGCCCGAAGCCGGCGCGGATCGCGTCATAGACCGAGTAGTCGAGCACGGTTTCGCCGTTAGGGCCCATCGGGTCTATCTGTTTTAGGCCGCCATATCGGCTGCCCATTCCGGCTGCTAGAACGAGGAGTGTGGGTTTCATGAATCGGTGAGTTAGAGCGGGACGCGGCAAGCAAACAGCCGCAAGTCGGCCCTTGAAATGCCAACTACCGCCCCATCTGGCAACCCCCATCTTGGGTGGATTTTACGGGGCCGGACGGATCTGCACCGCCTTCTCGATCATCGCTTCCGCCATGTCGAAATCCACTGCCGACCGCGCGTGGATTCGGCACACCGCTTGGCCCGCGTGGATCGCCTCACCGCATTTCACCAGCCGGTCGAAGCCAACGGCGACATCCACGCCATCGGTCGCTTTCGACCGGCCCGCCCCGAGCTGCAGCGCGGCTTGGCCGACCATCCCAGCGTCCACTTTTGAAATGATGCCACCGGCTGAGGCGATCACTTCGCGGATGATTGGTGCCTGATGGATTTCTGCGAGGCGCGGTAAATCCGCAGGACTTCCGCCGTGGGCGGCGACGAGCGCATCGAATTTCCGGCGGGCACTGCCATCGTCTAGCAGCCGCTCCAGGTCAGCTCGCGACACACCGGCGATCTTCTCCGCCAGGTCTAACACGATCGTCCGAAGATCCGCCGGACCGCCACCGTCGAGGCTCTCTAACGCCTCGATGACTTCGAGCGAGTTTCCCACCGCGCGGCCAAGCGGCTCGCTCATCGGGTTCAAAACTGCGTGGACTTCCACGCCCATTTCCACGCCCACGGCGATCATGCTGGCTGCCAGTACTTCTGCCTCGGGCTTTGTTTGCATGAACGCGCCGCTGCCGTATTTCACATCTAACACCAGTCGGTCGAGCGTTTCCGCCAGCTTCTTGGACATGATCGAAGCGGTGATCAGCGCGATCGACGGCACGGTGCCGGTCACGTCGCGCAGCGCGTAGAGCTTCTTGTCCGCCGGGCAAAACCGCTCGGTTTGGCCCATCATCACCACTCCGAGTTGCTCTAACTGCGCCGCCGCTTCCGTTAGTCCGAGGTGGACATTGAAGCCGCGAATGGACTCAAGCTTGTCGAGCGTCCCACCCGTGATGCCGAGGCCGCGGCCCGAAACCATCGGAATCCAACAACCCGTGCAGGCCACTAACGGCGCGAGGATCAGCGAAACCTTGTCGCCGATGCCGCCAGTGGAATGCTTGTCCACCACCGGCGGATGCCCGGCGCGGTGAGAGAAACAATCACCGCTGGCCATCATCGCGCGGGTCAGCGCC
>JAYVEJ010000214.1:0-2031 GCA_043748885.1 Luteolibacter sp.
CAACGCCGATCCGAAGATCGACCTCCAACTCAGCCAAGTCCGCGCGATTCTAACCATCCGCGATATTCCCTACGTCGGCTCCTTCAAATGCGCCGACGAGCGGCTCAATAAAATTTGGCAAACCGGAGCCTACACCGTCCATCTCAACATGCAGGAATACCTGTGGGACGGCATCAAGCGCGACCGCCTCGTCTGGCTCGGTGACATGCACCCGGAAGTGAGCGTCATCGACAGCGTCTTCGGCTACAACGAAGTCGTCCCCAAGAGCCTCGATATGACTCGCGACGTCACGCCCGTCAGCGCGTGGATGAACGGCATCAGCTCCTACTCGATGTGGTGGATTCTCATCCACGAGGACTGGTATCTCCACCACGGAAATCTCGACTACCTCAAGCAGCAGCAACCATATCTAACTGCCTTACTCAAGCGACTCACCACTTATGTCGCGGAGGACGGTCGCGAGAAACTCGATGGGATGCGTTTCCTCGATTGGCCCACCGCCGATAACAAAGTCGCCGTCCACGAAGGACTCCAAGCGATGATGACGCTCACCATGGAAAGCGGCGCACGGCTAACTGATATTCTCGGCGATGAGGACACCGCCAAGCTCTGCACCGCCACCGCGCTGCTTCTCCGCAAACACGTCCCCGAATCCAGTGGTCGCAAGTCGCCCGCCGCCTTGCTCTCCATCGCCGGTTTCCGCGATCCAGCCGAGGTTTCTAACAACGTCCTCAAGAAAGACGGCCCCGCCGACCTGAGCACGTTTTATGGCTTCTATGTCCTCAATGCCCTCGCGAAATCCAACGACATCGACACCGGTCTCGACTTCATTAGCCGTTACTGGGGTGGCATGTTAGACCAAGGGGCCACCACCTTCTGGGAAGACTTCGATCTCGCGTGGACCAAGGAGGCTGGCCCCATCGACCAACTCGTCGCCCCCGGCAAGAAGGATCTCCACGGCGACTTCGGCGCTTACTGTTATATCGGTTTCCGCCACAGCTTCTGCCATGGCTGGGCCGGTGGACCGACGGCATGGTTGAGTAAAAACGTCCTCGGCGTCACTCCCGTCGCACCGGGTTTTGCGCAAGTTAGAATTTCCCCAAACCTCGGCCACCTCGCGTGGGCGGAAGGAACTTATCCTACGCCGAAGGGGACCATCCACGTCCGCCACGACAAGCAGGCCGATGGTTCTATCAAGTCCGTCATCAAGCTTCCCGACGGCGTCACGCAGGTGAAATAGTTTTCCTTGGCGTGGTTCAACCTAAAAGGACACGGCTACATACAACGTTTCGACATCCGCTGTTCCTTGGGAGAGCGCTTTCAAAAGTTTTGGGAAGTCTCAGTTTTTCCGGCAAGTTCTTCTTCGGTGGGCGGGTTGGCAAACTCCCTCGATTATTCAGTGGGTCAAAACAGCATTTGATCTCCACTCTCGCCTCGCACCCGCATCACGCATTTAATCGATGACCCCGCAAACTCCAACGATCCAATCCGCCCTTCGAGACAACCGGGAAAAGCGGGGAACCGTCGGCGATTTTCTAAAAGGGGAGATTCAATGCGAAAGCTCCCTTTCCTTCGTCTCCGCCTACTTCACCGTCCATGCCTATCAGGCGCTTGCTGGCCAGCTCGAGAGCGCCCAAGAACTGCGGTTCCTCTTCGGAGAGCCATCGTTCATTGCTGGTATCGACAAGGG
The DNA here is from genome assembly GCA_043748885.1 of Luteolibacter sp. Classification (GTDB taxonomy): domain Bacteria; phylum Verrucomicrobiota; class Verrucomicrobiia; order Verrucomicrobiales; family Akkermansiaceae; genus Luteolibacter. The sequence goes on from JAYVEJ010000214.1 coordinate 1,691, forward strand.
CGGGAAACAGAAGGCCAGTTTCAAGCTGACCGAGAGCGGAGTCACCATTGCCAAGACTCTCGTCCAGAGCACAGTGGCAAAGGCCTGCGCCGCATGGATGGAGCGGATGGTCGAAATTCGGTCCATTCGTCAGTCGAACTTCCTTCATGGAAAAGCGTATCACATTCAAAACGGCAACGCTTCTAGCGCCATTCTAGGCAGCTCCAATTTCACGGTTCCCGGCCTGGGCCTTGGGCACAACAGCAACATTGAGCTGAACCTCGTGGTCGATTCAAAAAACGACTGCAACGATCTAAAGGCGTGGTTCGACGAGGTCTGGCAGGACGAAAGCCTGACGAAGG
>JAYVEJ010000215.1:0-2029 GCA_043748885.1 Luteolibacter sp.
CCATGAGCCAAGCCTTCGCCGCCCTCCCAAGGCTCGACATCCTCATCAACAACGCCGGCATCGCCCACATTGGCAACGTGCTCGGCACCACCCCGGAAGACCTCGACCGGCTCTATCAGGTAAACGTCCGCGGCGTCTATCACTGCCTGCATTTCGGCGTCCGGAAAATGCTCGCGAACGGCGGTGGCAGCATTGTTAATCTCGCCTCCATCGCCGCCAAGGTCGGTATCCCAGATCGCTTCGCCTACAGCATGACCAAGGGCGCAGTGCTCACCATGACCCTTTCGGTCGCCCGCGACTTCGTGGACAAAGGCATCCGCTGCAACTGCATCTGCCCGGCCCGCGTCCACACGCCATTCGTCGATGGTTTCATCGCGCAAAATTACCCTGGCCGCGAGGCAGAAATGTTCGCAAAGCTCTCCGCCTCCCAACCGATCGGCCGCATGGGCACGCCCGACGAGGTCGCCGCACTTGCCGCCTTCCTGTGCTCCGCAGACGCCTCATTCATCACCGGTTCCGCCTACGACCTCGACGGCGGATTCACCCTGCTGCGCTGATAGAAGCTCACCCTTTGCTACCATGAAACTCATCCGCTTCGGCCCATCCGGCCACGAAAAACCCGGCGTCATCCTTGCCAATGCACGCCGCATCGACGTCTCCGCCGCATTCACCAACTTCGACGAAACATTCTTTGCCACGGATGGACTCGCCCGCCTCGCCACTTGGTTAAAGGAAAACGCCACCACCGCCCCGGAAGTCCCCGCCGCTGTCCGCCTCGGCTCACCCATCGCACGTCCCAGCAAGATCATTTGCATCGGCCTCAACTACCGCGACCACGCCGCAGAATCCGGCATGGCCGAACCCGCCGAACCCATCGTTTTTTTCAAATCCACCACCGCGCTGACAGGCCCTAACGACGGACTCACGATCCCGCGCGGTTCCGAGAAGACCGACTGGGAAGTAGAACTCGCCGTGGTCATCGGAAAAACCACCCAACACGTCAGCTACGAAGACGCCCTTTCCCATGTCGTCGGCTACGTTCTGCACAACGACTACAGCGAACGCGCTTGGCAGCTCGAACGCGGCGGCCAGTGGGTCAAAGGTAAAAGTGCCGATACCTACGCCCCGCTCGGCCCCTTCCTCGCCACTGCCGATGAGATTTCAGACCCGCATAACCTGCGCCTTTGGCTCACCGTGAATGGCGAGAAAAAACAAGACGGCAACACTGCCAACTTCATCTTCAACATCCCTCACGTCATCAGCTATCTCAGCGGTTTCATGACCCTGCTCCCCGGCGACGTCATTTCCACCGGCACCCCGGCAGGCGTCGGGCTAGGATTCAACCCACCGCAATATCTAAAGCCCGGCGACGTCATCGAACTCGGCATCGACGGACTCGGCAGCCAACGTCAAGTCGCCGAGCGATATCTCGGTCTGTAGCACGAATCAAATATTCCACCCACGTCGTTGCCCCGGATAAACGGACCTAACCAAGCGAAGTTTCTTCATCAAAAAGGCAGCTTCGGCGACCTCCCGTTCTCGATTCGCCCGGACAATCGCTTCACGCTTCTCAATGTGGGCATCCTGAATCTGGATCTGGTCCGCTATCGCGTGCGGCAGGGCACGCAAAGTATGCGCAACCGGGTAAAGGTGTTCCACGTCTTCTAACCGGGCGCGCGGACGGAGGATTGGAGATTGATCAGCACCGGGATCCGGGTCCAAGCGATCATGGAAACCGACGGGAAAGCCGCCATCGTGCATTGCGGCATCGAAGTCATCACTGATGAGGAGCTCAGTATTTCCGCTCTGCGGAGGGCTTCTCCCGGAGCCTCTGTTTGTGTTAGCCTTGCTCTCGTAGCGGTGAAACTGCGGGGGATTAAAACAACCTCGTCTGCGAATCATCCGGCTGAGTGGCTGGCATAGGTGCGCCAATTTTTTCATAAGCGGCGGGCATCGCCGTGCGGCCGCGCGGGGTGCGCATCAGGAAGCCTTGCATGATGAGGAACGGCTCGTGGACTTCCTCGAGGGT
>JAYVEJ010000216.1:0-2029 GCA_043748885.1 Luteolibacter sp.
GTGATTTGTGGCTTGAGATGGCTGGCTTGAGATGGGCGCATCAGGATCCGGCTGACCGTTTGATCGCAGTTACGGCCTTGAAACTCGGTCTGCCGGTCCTGACGAAAGATGGAAAATTTCATGAGTCGGGCTCGCCGGTGCAGGCGGTTTGGTGATTGAGTTGGTGAAGGAACCACGCTTGCACGCCGCGTTTGAAGCGCATGGCCTTGGGTTGGCAGAGTTCGATGAGTGAGCAGGCATCGCAACGTTTTGCCAAATATTCGGCCGTCGGGGTCTGGCGGGAGGCTATCATTGCGTGCAAGGCCACGCTGGTATCCACGACGAGTTGGCGGAGCGCGGCATCGAATTCCACCGTCGTCCGTCGCCGGTTTTCACCGTAAAAAAGACAGCCGTTTGAAATCGCCACGCCGAGCATTTCCTCGAGGCACATGGCCTGCGCGCAGAGCTGGACTTCATCGGCGCGGTGCGTCTTCGGCTTGCCGCGCTTGTATTCCACCGGCACCACGAGGCCATTTTGGTGAAATTCTACGATGTCGCACTGCCCGGAAATCCCCAACTCCAGCGATCGCACCGACATGCTGCGGGTGACTCTCACCCCGGCTTTCGTTTCGTCCGCTCCCTCGTGAGCCTTGTGGTGCAGCACTTGGCCCTCGGCGGTGAATTTGTTTTCCGCCCACACCTGTTCCAGATGGATCAGGGCACATTGGCGCGGGCAATACAGCCAATGCTGGAGCGCGGAAATGGGCAGGAGCTGGTCTTCGTTGAACATTCTTGGATTTGAGATCTGAGATTTCAAATTTGAGATTCTCTAGGGTAGATATCGGGTGGCCAGCCGATGGGAAACTTGCCGTAAACGGCTTGATAGGATGTCACCGTGGCGGGAGGCTCTTGGGTTCTCGCCTTTCGTTTAGCGGATCGTAAATCACGATCAAGCTTGCGACGCATTTCGGTGACTTCTGCGGCCTTGGCGATGCGCTCGGCTTCTTTTTGAAATGCAGCAGATGGATCGTAGGACGCGCTCGGGTCATCTTCGCGTGGGCCGAAGTCGATGAGGTGCAGCCTCGGGAAGGCGTATCTCCAATCTGCCCCCAGTGCTTTCAAACGACGGAAAATGAAGCGATAGATCGGCATGAGATCCGAACGCTTACCGAGGCAGTAAGTCCCCATGTAAAAGTCCAAGTAGCCACCGCCGTCAGCGTCGCGCCGGTCTGCGTCGTCAGGTGCTGGTAGGCTCTCGTAGAAATCTGAAATTACTCCCGCACTCCCACGGAACGAGCCAAGATCGACGATGCGTCCATCTGCCGCGATGACCTCGTGGTTATTCGAAAAAATATCCCACAGACAAAGCCCCAGCAGTTCGGCGGGTTCGTTAACGGCAGCTTGTGGGGAAATCACCACTTGAGCTGGCGGATTCTGAAGCAGGTATTCCTCAAAGCTCAGCTCTGACTCATCCGGTAGATCCTTCGCCCCTTCTCGTGGCTCTTCCTGTTTCATCCGCCGGGATAAACCGAGTCTCTTTAAATTCCGCGACCACTTCAGACTCTCCTCATACCGCATTCTCGGCGACGGATAATAGCACGCAAACAAGGGCGAATTTTCCCACCCATCAGGGCATAGTTCCGCGATCAAGGCCGGATCTTTCAGTCCACCTGGAAACAGAGATCCAAGAAAGGCGTAGGCCTCGTTTTCGCTGAGGTTCATGGAGGAATGTAGATTTCAAGAAGCTATGAGCTACTTGGTCGGTTACTTAGTTGGTTACTTAGTCGGTCTTAATGGATTGGCTCCGGTTCTCCTTCCGAAGCTGCGGGGACAGCGGTAAATCCCGCCCACCCGCCCGCCCGCCCCACCGCCCGATACGCTCGCAAATCTCCACGACCCAAGTGAGCTGGCGCGGGGTGATGGTGAATGGAGGATGGTAGGGGGCGGGCATGGAATTCAGATAAAGTATCCACTTGGAATAGTGGCATCCTTTCTCCGGACGATGTCAGCCATATATCCGAGAAAATCAGGATCGTAGCTCCAAGATTCG
>JAYVEJ010000217.1:0-2028 GCA_043748885.1 Luteolibacter sp.
CCAGCCTCAACTGGCGCGGCATCAAGGAGGGCCGCCCGCTCACTCGCACCGCGACGCTGGAACTCAAATGGTCCGGCTCGGTGACTGCGAGCGAATTGGAAATCAGCCGCTTTGTCTGTTGGGAATTCCTCGGACTCGGTGGGCTGGAAACCCCGGCCAAGGTTACGACCCAGTGAGCGCCCGCATCGAAATTTTGCAGGACTCGCACCGCACGACCATCGCGGCGATTGCCAGCCCGCCGGGGATGGGTGCGGTCTCGCTGCTGAGGATTTCCGGACCGGATGCGATCCAAGTGGCCGACCGCGCCACCGACGGCAAAGCATCTAACTTGCTGCCGCGCACGGTCCGGTATTGCACCGTGCTGGACTCTAACGGCGAGACGCTGGATGATGGGTTGATGACAGTTTTTCACGCTCCTAGCAGCTACACTGGCGAGGATAGCGTCGAGTTCACCGGCCACGGCGGCATCTTGGCGACTCGCGAGGTGTTAGGACGCTTCCTCGCCTGCGGCGCGGTGGCAGCCGGGCCGGGCGAGTTTACCCAGCGGGCATTTCTCAATGGTAAACTCGATCTCACCCAGGCGGAGGGCGTGATGGATCTGATCTCGGCGCAGACCCGGCTCGCGCTGCGGGCCGCACGCAGCCAGCTCGAAGGCACCCTCGGCAAACGCACCACCGCCGCGCGCGATCAGTTGCTAGAAACCCTCGCCCACCTCGAAGCGTGGATTGATTTCCCTGAGGAAGACATCGATCCCCAGACCGGCATCTTGTTGCGCGGCCGGGTGAACACAGTGCTCGCCGTGGTGGATTCCCTGTTAGCCACCGCCGACCAAGGTCGAGTGCTGCGAGAAGGTGTGCGCACCGTCATTTTCGGCGAGCCGAATGTGGGCAAATCCAGTCTGCTGAATCGCTTGTTAGGATTCGAGCGCGCCATCGTCAGCGACCTCGCCGGTACCACCCGCGACACCATCGAGGAGGTTGTCAATTTACACGGCATCCCGCTGCGGTTGGTGGACACAGCGGGCGTCCGGGAAGCAACCGACCGGATCGAGGCGGAGGGGATTCAGCGCACCGTTAGACAGATCGAAGCCGCCGATCTGTTATTGGAAATCGCTGACGCCAGCAACCCGCGACCGAGCGATGCCGTGCTCCCAGCCACCGCCGCCAAGCATCTGCTCGTGCTCAACAAAACCGATCTCGGCGAGCATCCCTCGTGGAGTGAAACGGTCGCCGTCCGGATTTCCTGCACCCGCGAGGAAGGCTTCGACGCGCTTTCCGCAGCGATCCGCGATTCGCTCCATTTCAGCGAGGCCGACTGGGGCGAACACGCCGTGGCCATCAATGCCCGCCATCAAGCCAGCCTGCAACTCGCCCGCACCTCGCTGCACGCCGCGCTCGAGCTCCTCAACGATCTCTCCAGCGACCCAGAACTCGCCGCCATCGACCTCCGCGAAGCCCTCGACGCGTTGGGAGAAATCCCAGGAAAAGTGGATACCGAGGATCTGCTAGGCGTGATTTTCAGCAGCTTCTGTATTGGGAAATAAGGTGATTTAGACATTCCCTTATGCCTGTCTCGCGCTTCTCCTAACTTCACCCTGCCACACCAATTGAGTTGACCCGTATGGATGGCTTTCACAGTTTGTTAGCAAGGTAAACGCGCCTTCTGTAGTAAAGAGTCGTCCGCCTCATCAAATCAAAACCAAAAAACCACCACCCACCATCATGTCAGACTTCACCGACGCACAGGAAAAAGACTACACCCGGCAGATCATAGGCATCCTTAAGGAATACAAATCCGAGATGATTGGCAAGGATACCGATCCCACCCAGCGGATCACCAACTTGGAAAACGGGGCTGCAGCCACCGACAATGCGGAAGCCGCCGAGGTCAAAGCAGAGGCCGCTAAAGTCGCTGCCATCGCCCTCACCACCACTCTGCGGGAGAATAACTACAAACTCGCGCAAGCCAGCGTCGGCCTGGTCGAAGGCGCTCTTGGCAAGGACCACCCTGCCGCCGAGCGGGCGCGCG
>JAYVEJ010000218.1:0-2025 GCA_043748885.1 Luteolibacter sp.
TAATTTATTCAAACCATGAATGGCCGAAGAACTCATATTGATTCTCAATGGGATGCAAATCCATGCAATCTTCTTTCCCGAGTTTTCCTTGCTGACATCGGTGCGCCTTCAACCCATCAATTGCCAGAACTCTTGGCCGTGCAAAGCCCAAGAGCTGCTTCGAATTGTCGCCCTGAGTGATGGATTCGGGCAAAATTTGATTCATCTGCTCAGTTTAGAGTCCCGTGGGATGATCCGAAAACCTCCACGGAATCACGAATCGAGAAGCTGCGGCAGCGGAAATCGCCTTCACCCCAAACGTTTCGGTCGCGTAATGGCCGGCGTAAAAGACGTTTAAGCCGAGTTCTTCGGCGAGCGGATAGCTCCAGTGCGGCCCCTCGCCCGTGATGAAAGCATCCACCCCGGCAGCGACGACTTTTCCCACTTCGCTGCCGGCACCGCCGGTGATCAAACCCACTTTGGAAATGATTTCCGGTCCTCCCGGGCACACATGAACCGAGCCTCCCACGGCCGTTCTCAAGACATCTGCCAAATCAGTTCGAGTTCCGGTCCAGAAGCCACGGAGGCCGATAGATAGCCCTTTGTGATCCAAAAACGGTTCGGCATTTTGCAGTCCAATCGCCCGCGCGAGGAGAATGTTATTTCCCCACTGAGGATGGACATCGAGGGGAAGGTGAGAAGAATAGATGGCGAGTCCGGCATCCATGGCGATTTTCAATTTCTGGTAAAGTGCTCCAGTGACCGGCTGCACGCCTTGCCAGAACATCCCGTGGTGAACGATTAACAAACCCGGCCCACCCTCTGCGGCGACCTTGATGACCGGGAGCGACGCGTCAACCGCAGCGACAATTCTGCCGATTTGTCCGCCGTTGGCCAGTTGCAGGCCGTTCCATGCGCCTGGGTAGTCGGGAATTGAGGCGGTTTTCAGCTTCCGATCCAAATACGCCACCAACTCGTCGAGTGAAACCATGCCCGAGGTTAATCATGCCGATTCCAAATGACAACATCGGGAGTTAGGCTGATTTCCTTGCCCTCTAAAAACTCCACCAGCTCCTTACTCAGAGCCGCTTCCCAGCGAACTTGCCGCCCGAGCCAAGGGATCTCGAGAACCGCCGCATGGAGCGCATGACGGGGCAAAAACAAGCGCTTTTGCAGTTCCGGCGTCCAGCCCGTGGCCATCCATTCCAAATACTCCGAACCATCTCCCGAGTAGAGCTTGTCACCCACGATCGGAAAACCGCAGCTCGCCAAATGAACGCGGATTTGGTGCATCCGGCCGGTTTCAGGGAAACAGCGGATCAGCGAGAACTTCCGCCCGCCCCTTTCGAATCGGCGCTCCAGTTGAAATTTTGTTAGGCAATCCCGCCCGCGCGGGCTGATCACTTGGCGCACCCAAATCGGAGACGGACCCAGCTCGCCGGCCCTGATGATCGGCTCAGCACAGACCCAAACGTCCGCTAGCGGCCATCCCGTGACGATCGCCAGATATTCTTTTTTCGCTTCTCGCCGCTCGAAAATCCCGCCGAGTTCACGGGCGGCTTGGGTGTGCTTGGAGACGAGCACCACACCACTGGTTTCGCGGTCAAGCCGGGTCACGATGCCTAGGCACGCACCATTCTCAATCTCATAGGCGAGCAGCCGTTCGAGTCCGCCGAGGAGCGTGGGTTCCAGCATGTTGTTCGCGGGATGGACGATCAACGGTGCGGGTTTATCCACCACGATCCAGTCCGCGGACTCGTCGATCACCCGGAAACTAACGACAACCTGAAGGCTCATGAGCGGGCTAACATGGATCCCACAGAAACGCCAGAGACCCGCGAACGAGTCTCTGGCGGTTATGAAAAACGATCAATCCCAGTGACTAGGACTTGTAACGGAGACGCTTCTTGTGGCGGTTCTGCTTCATGCGCTTCTTGCGCTTGTGCTTATTGATCTTGGTCTTACGGCGTTTCTTGATGGAGCCCATGGCAGTTTTGGTTAGGTTGTGGTGAAAGGATTAGGGGACGATTTTGTTAAGCGGATATT
>JAYVEJ010000219.1:0-2023 GCA_043748885.1 Luteolibacter sp.
GCGGTGCTGGGCGAGCACTCGATGAGAGTCAGGACGACCAGCGGATTGTCAGAACTCCGCTCGTTCTGGGTCGGCCAGTTTCCCACCGTTCAGCAAACCGAGCCTAACGCCACCTTCGACACCGCCCAGCGGATCGCCCTCAACAGCACCGTCCAAGGAGCCGCCGCTAACGAAGATGCCGACTACTACGGGTGCAGTTTAAAAAAAGGCCAACGTCTCTCTGTGGAAGTCGAAGCCATGCGGTTAGGCCGGGTGTTTTTCGATGCCTACGTCGCCATCCTCGACCCGAAGAAATTCGAACTCGCGTCCTGCGACGACACGCCGCTGCTGCGCAGCGACGCGTTCGTCTCGATCCTCGCGCCGGAGGATGGCGACTATCGGATCGTCGTCCACGAGGCGGCTTATGAAGGAACCGACGATTGCCAATACCGGCTGCACATCGGCACTTTTCCCCGCCCCACTGCGGTATTTCCCACCGGCGGAAAACCGGGTGAAACCCTTGAGTTTACCTTCATCGGCGATCCGTCCGGGCCGATCAAACAGACAATCACCCTGCCGTCCATAGTCAGTGATCGCTTCCCGATTTTTCCCATCAGCGACGGTCTGTCCGCGCCATCGCCGCACTGGATCACCGTCTCACCGCTTGAATCTATCAGGGAGAGCGTTGCCAATCACGACGCCGGTTCCGCCACGCAGGTGCCGCCCATTCCTTGCGCCATGCACGGCATCCTCGATGGAGATGCCAAGTCGGATTGGTTCAAGTTTACGGCCAAGAAGGATCAGAATCTCGACGTCCGGGTGCTGGCTCGCAGCCATCGTTCGCCGTTAGACTCGGTGCTTTCGATCCATCAAATGGATGGCAAACAACTCGCCCAGAACGACGACCAAGGCGCACCCGACAGCGTCATCAACTGGACCTGCCCCGGCGACGGCGACTACTGCCTCCAACTCGGCGATCAACTCAAGCGCACGGCTGCCGATTTCACCTACCAGATCGAGATCACTAACAAATCTCCGTCCACCGCCGCCAGCCTGCCAGTCGTCGAGCGGGTAAATAGCCAGAAATGGAAGACTTTTCCCGTCCCGCGCGGCAACCGTTAGGCCGCCGTCATCAACGTGACTCGGGAAAACAGCGCCAGCGATTCCGTCTTCGAAGCGGGTTCGCTGCCTGCCGGGGTGACGCTGCACGCGGCCCTCATTCCCAAGGCGATCACCACCTTTCCCGTCGTCTTCGAAGCCGCGGCGGATGCACCTATCGCGGGCGGTCTCTATCCGTTTTCCCTCCGCGCCACTGGCGACGCGCCCACTCTAACTGGCAAGCTGATCGACACCATCCACCACGTCGATGTGAACAACGAGGGACCCTATGATTCTGTCTCGTTAGATCGGATCGTCACCGCAGTGATCCAGGAAGCTCCGTTCAGGATCGACCTCGAAGTGCCGCCGGTTCCCATCGTCCAAAACGGCACGCTTGCCCTGAAAGTCCGCGCTACCCGCAGCGCCGGTTATGCGGAAAAAATCACTGTCCGCTTTCTGTGGAATCCGCCCGGCGTCAGTGGTCCCGTCACCGTGGAAATCCCCGGGGATCAGTCCGAGATCCTCTATGAACTCAATGCCAGCGCCGACGCCGCCGTCGCGGAATGGCAAGTCTGTGTCCTCGCCGAAGCAAGCACCCCGCAAGGCACGGTCCTCGTCGCGTCCGCGCTAACCCCGCTCAAAGTTGCCGAGGCTTACATCACGATGACCCTCGACCTCGCGGCCACCGAACAGGGTAAATCCACCTCCATGTTAGCAAAAATCGAGAGGCTTCACCCCTTCGACGGAGCCGCCAGCGTCGAGCTGCTCGGTCTGCCACTCGGTGCGACCTGCCCGCCCCTAACATTCACTAAAGACCAAACCTCACTCACCTTCTCGATCACCGTCGCCGCCGACGCCAAGGAGCTGCAAAACAATAAACTACCGAATTTGTTTGGAAATATTTAATGATTTTGTCATGGTTTGGGGGTGCCAGATAAACAAGTGG
>JAYVEJ010000220.1:0-2021 GCA_043748885.1 Luteolibacter sp.
CCTTCGTCGATGTAATGATGAATCTGTTTAGTAAACTCCGCCTCACTAACAGCCTTGCCAACCGTCATCTTGCGCTCGTCCACTTGGGAGAGGCCGCTATCAGACAGCATTCCTAATATCTTGAAACGGGTCTTGAAACGAAAGTCGATTTTCCCGAGAGCTTCCGCCATCGCGAGGGTGCTGGTGCCTTTCTCCGCGTCACTGCCGGCCACTTGGGCGAGCTGATGCTGGTCGGCCGGGATTCCATAGTATTCAAACAACCGCTGCGCCGAGGCGACCACGCAATAGCCTTTCGGTCCCTGATCGACCATTGGGATGCCTTTGATATAGATATCGCCGTTAGGTTGCTTGGTTAGATTCTTGGGTAAATCCGAAAGTTTCGCCGCTGATGATCGACCTTGGAAGGCTGCGGCGAACGCGCCCTTGGCATCGCGCGGGGCGATTTTCAGGCGGAGAAATTCCACGTTACCTTGGTTCGCCTCGGGGTTGTGTTCGAGCATCGCCATGCCCTTGGGCGAGAGCCAGGTCCAGCCCTCCGAGACCAGCCCTTGCGCGGCATCTGCCTTCCTCGCGGTGGGGCGGACACTCAGCATTTCGCTCACTTTCGTGCCGCAGAGTTTGAAGCGGCGTTGGAATTCGTCGGTCTTGATTTCCCCAGAGTCGCCACGGTTGTAGAGGGAAAATGTGATGCCGTTGAGTTTGCCCTCGAGGAAATCCACCACCACTTCTTCCACCGGCAGCTCGCCACCGAAGATCTTCAAATCCACCCGCAGATTGGTGAACGGCTGCTTCATGAACACCGCCCGGTCACGCGAGGTGGTCATCCATTCGAAGTAGGGATTCTTCTTCAAATCGACGCCCTTGGGCACTCCGAAGGCGGCGTCGAGCTGGTCCGGCGTGAGCGACCACACCGCTGGCATTGCCTCTAGCAGATCGAGCGGGCAAGCGATGGTGCCAGTGCGCATTTGTTGGACAAATGCCTTGGATTTGGCGTCTTCATCCGCTCCCGCGCGACCAACGGCGATGGCACACAAAGCTAGCAAAGCAGCTAGGCGGAGGAAATTTCTAGGAACGGGCGGCATGATGCTGCCAAGCAAACACCGGGGATTTCCCGTGGCAATCCCCAATTCCAAGCGGGTCATTTGCCACCCTCAAGATTCACCCGAGCTGCCGCTTGCCCTCCGCCGCCGGGTGGCTAAGGTCGCGCCGCCCGATGTCCGATTCCTTTGTCCACCTCCACCTGCATACCGAATTTTCTCTGCTCGACGGCATGATCCGCATCAAGGATTTGGCCAAACGGGCCAAAGAACTGGGCATGCCGGCGGTGGCGATGACCGACCACGGCAACCTCTACGGCGCGATCAAATTCTACCAAGAATGCAACAAGCTCGGGGTGAAGCCGATCCTCGGTTGCGAGATCTACCTCGCGCCCGGATCGATGGAGGATAAGAAGGAATTGGTCGGCCGCAAACGGGCGACTCACATGACGCTGCTCGCGGAAAATAACGAGGGCTGGAACAATCTGAGCAAGCTCGTTTCCAAGGGCAATCTCGAGGGTCTCTACTATGGCAAGCCGCGGGTGGATCGCGAGACGCTGCGGCAATATGCTAAAGGGATCATCTGTCTAACGGGCTGCATTTCCGGCCCGGTTAATGAATGGTTAAGAGTCGGCGACGAGGAGAAAGCCCGCGAGACGTTGGTTGAGATCGTGGACATTTATGGCAAAGAGAACACCTATGTGGAGATTCACAATCACGGTCTCGAACCACAACGGTTAGTCACTCCATCGCTGCTGAAGTTTGCTAAAGAAATGGACCTCAAAGTGGTCGCGGCGAATGATGTGCATTTCCTCAACAAGTTCGACCACGAGGCGCACGATGTGATGATCTGCATCGGCACCGGGCATTTAGTGATCGATGAAAACCGGATGCACTACACACCGGAAGTGTATTTCAAAACTGCCGAGCAAATGCGCGAGATTTTCGCCGATGTGCCGGGTGCGTGTGATGCGACGTTAGAGA
>JAYVEJ010000221.1:0-5477 GCA_043748885.1 Luteolibacter sp.
GTGCTGGTCACCGCAGTCTATCAGGGCGAGGGCATGCAGTCGCTGGCCGGGCGGAAAGTGGGCGTCATCGGCGTGGGAAACCAGCCGGCCTCGTGGGCACGCGACTTGCCGCCGACGTGCCGGAAAAAGATTTTTCCCAACTACGATGCGGCGCGTGAAGCACTGCGGTTAGGGACAGTGGACGCGCTGTATGGCGACGCCTATTTCCTGCTGCCGGACGGCCCAGACGGCGCCGCAGACCTGCGGTTTCTAGTGATGAGTCTGAGCGACGAAGCCTACGTGGTGGTCGCGCCAAATGGTCACTTGCAACTGCTAGAGCGAGTGAATCGGGCAGTGGCGGCCTTCCAAGAAGAGATGGCGGAATCGCCGACAGCCGGGCGGGTAATGAAGGAAGCCCAGCGGCCAGTATCGCTGCGCGAGGTGCTAACAGGCGAAGAAGATGAATTCCGCGATCTGGTAGAAAGCCGCGATGTCCGGCGGGTGCGACGACGCGGAAAAATCCGGATCGGGATCCGCACGGATGCGCCGGGAGTGACGCCAGCAGGTGAGGGCGAGGGCTTGGAAGTGAAGCTGGCGCGGCGAATCGCCTTCGAGATTTTTCGCGACGAGAAGTGCTTGGAAATTGTCCTGCTAGAGCCGAGCTACCGGTTGAAAGTGCTAGAATCCAAAGCCGGTTGGCTAAACTGGGCATGGCGCTTCTGGGGGACCACCACGCTGATCGCCAACTCGAACTGGTGGTATCTCGGAACCTCGGGCCGCTTGCCGTTAGAGCTGTGCCCGGCGGAGGCGGTGGGGGCGCAGGACTTCGTCGGACTGGACTACTATTGGGGGCTGCCGACGTGGAAGCTCGGGCGTTTCCGCACGCTGGAAGACGCGGCCCACGGGCGATTTCTACAAGCTCCCGTCTGGCCGCAAGGTCTCTATCACGCGTTGCGGCGCTTCCACCGCTGGTTCCCCGGGCAGGAGCTTTTCATCGTAGAAAACGGCAGCGTGCCGGTGGCTAACGGAGTTTCACGGACCGACTATCTGCTAGCCCACGTCGCCGAAGTCGAGCGAGCCATCAACAAAGGCGTGCCAGTCAAAGGCTACAATTTCTGGTCGATCACCTCGAACCGCGAATGGGGCCACGCCTTCGATCCTAACACCGACTTCGGCCTCTATTTCGTGGATCTCGATAAGGACCCAGAGCTGCGACGAGTGGCCACGGCCGAGGTCGAGGTTTACCGAGAAATCATCCGCTCGGCGGGGGCTTAATTGGTGGAGACTGCGGGGGCCGGAGAGTGGCTGGCACGATCCACAGCTCGCCGTTAGGTGGGCCTCGGGGGTAATCCGCAGTGCGGGGTGATTCGTCAGCGCCCGGAGTGCGGCACGCTCTGCTGCCGCCTGCGGCAGATGGAAGCTCTGCTCCATGCGGCGCGGAGCTCTTTGTACGAAGAGAAGAAGCTCCGCGCCGCATCCGGCAGAGCCGGATCTGCCACGGGCGCGAGCAGAGCTTCGCGCGCTCCGAGTTAGTGGTGCCGAGGCTTGCGTTTGTGGATGATCAGGACATTCCCGGCGGGATCGAGCACCATCGCCATGTGGCACACTGGAGTTTCGAGCGGCTCCATTTTGAAACGAACACCCGCGCTTTTCAGGGCGGCGATGGTGGCTTCGAAATCGTCCGTTTCCAAGCCGCAGCTCGGGCCGTCGGCACTGGGCAGCCAGCCGGGTGCCATGCCGATGCTGAAAGTGTGCGGGCCGAGTTGATACTCCACCCAGCCGCCGGTTTCTCCAAGCGGCGTTACCATGGAAGGCGTGAGTCCCAGCACACCTTCATAAAAAGCGCGGGACGCAGCGAGATCGGTGGCGGGATAACAGGTGAATGCGACTTCGGTGAAGATCATGGTGGTGGGAGGTTAGAGGGTGATTCGGCTGGCTGATCCTTAGCACTCCGGCGGAATGTTAGGCAAGACGTTTACCCGGACGAAAAATGTTAGGAAGCGGCGGCCCATTGATTTCCTAAACCCCAGCCCGATTCCACCTTGCCACGTTTCGGCTTTGTATGGCAAAGCAAGGCATGACGACGCAAGAGGAAGCGGCAGAGCAACTGAAGGTGATCCGCTCGATGATGGAACGGGCGACGATTTTCCGGGCCTTGTCGGGAGAAACGGCGCTGATCGGCGGTGCGGTGTCGATGACGGTGGCGTGGTTTTCGGAAAAACGTCACGGCTGGCCGTGGGCGGCGTGGTGGGTGGGTGGACTGGTGGTGGTGTTGTTCTTTTACGCGTTTCAGTCGTACCGGATGAAGGCGGTGCACCGTCAGCGGTTCTGGGGTTCCGGTTTGCGTTTGGCGCTGCGGGGGGCGATGCCGTCGTTGATTTCTGGCGGATTTCTCGGCCTGCTTTTCGTGCGCGGGGGGAATGATGTGGCTGCGGCCTGCATGTGGATCGTCCATTACGGGCTTGCCCTGTTAGCGATCCGCGAGTTCGCGCCCAAGTCGATGGTCTGGCTCGGCTGGGCGTTTGTGGTGTTCGGGGTGAGCAGTTTGGCCTTCGTTGCAGATGTCATTCACCTCGAACAACAGTGGATGATGCACATCAACAGCTCGCGGCTGATGGCCATCGCCTTCGGCGGATTTCACCTGATTTACGGCGGCTTGATCGTCACCACCGGCAAGCGCGAAGCCTAATTTAGGATGATCGATTTTTCCCAACTCGACCGGACGATTCACGAGAAAGGCCGGCTGTCGATCATGACGCTGCTCGCCTCGCGGGCCGACCCATGGCCGTTCCAAGACCTCAAGTCGCAGCTCGACATGTCCGACGGAAATCTGATCACCCATCTCCGCACGCTAGAAAAAGCCGAGTTCATTTCCGGGGAAAAACTCACTGGCGATGGTCGCCCGCAGACGCTTTACGCGATGACCGCAGCGGGGCGCGAGGCGTTCGTGGCCTACCTCGGGGTGCTTGAGCAAATTCTCGGCTTGGGAAAATAATTCCGCTTGCCTGGAATTAGCTTTGCGCTACAAAGTGCAGCGCCATGCAACGATTTCACCCCGCTCCGCGCCCAAATACTTTGCACGACAAAGTCATAAACGACCTCTCCGACACCCGCTTCATGCCGCCCGCCACCGCTGGGCCGGAGTTGCGAATCGCCACCGCGCTGGGGATGGATGCGGATGCGCGGGCCGCCCTAGAGCGGCTCACTCAGTTGGCGAAATCCCGTAAAATCGCGGTGGCAGGCCGCTTCATGCCCGATGCCGGAGTGAGTGCCCAGCTCGCCGCGCTCGGAGTCGCGGAACAGGTGGACGAAGCGGACTTCTTCAAATTCCGGACCATCGTGATTCCCTTCACCGGGGTCGCATCACGCCAGCGTCGGGACTGGGAGGAGGCGGGCTATCCGCTGGAAGATCTAACCTCCCCGCAAGTCCGCCGGGCACAAGTGACCTTGGGTTTACTAAAAATGGAAGGCGCTCAGGCGCTAGTGATCGGTCGTCACAACGATGCGGAAAGCCTGGCGATCGCCGGCGGGAATTCCGGCACGCGGATTCTCCAAGACACCACCGATACCGCCCGGCTGCTCTTTGCGCCCGCCTTCGGGGTGGTGTGCCAAACCACTCTCTCACCACGCCGGGTGTCGTGGTTGGTCCAGCAACTTCGCCTGCGCTGGAGGGATGCGCGGGTGACGTTTCTGGACACGGTTTCGTCGGCGATGACTGCCCGCGAGGAGGCATTGGAACGCCTGTTGGTGGTTTGCGACAGGGCGGTCATCGTCGGCGAAGCGGGAGAATCCTCGTGCGAAGCCTTGCTGGAAACCGCGTCGCGCCGGGGCAAACCAGCGGTCGTGGTGGCGACGGCGGACGAACTCGACGCCGCAGATTTTCGGGCCAATGAAAAGGTCGCGCTGACTGCCGGCGCGTTTGCCACCGATGAGGCGATCCGTGCGGTGGCTGAGGAGTTAGCGGGAAATTAGGCGCAATAAATGCCAGCCGTTTTCGGACTGCTGGGACATGTCGGAGCAGTCCGAGCCGCATCTAACGCTCCAAAATCTCCACCTCATACCCGTCCGGGTCGGTGACAAACGCCATCTTGCGGCCACCTGCGGAAAATTTTTCCCGCCAGCCGGACGGCCAAATTTCGATGCCAGCTTTCTCGACCTTGTCGCAGTAGCTGATGATGTCATCCACCCCGAGCGCGGTGTGGATCAGGTCTTCCGGGCAAACGGTCTTGTAGTTCTCCGACCAGGTGAGTTCGAGGAAAACATCGTTTCCCGGAAGCTCGAGAAAGGCGAGTTGGTTGCCTTCGGGCGATTGCTTGCGATCCTTTTCGGAGTAGCCGAGTTTTTCGTAAAAAGCGATGGAAGCATCCAGGCTCTGGACGCGGATGCGGGTGTGGAGGAAGCGAATCATGGTGAAGCGACCGTGGCTCATTCCGGCGGATTTGCCAAACTGGGATTGTGCATGAATTCGGATTCTCGACGCGTCGCATGATGAAGCTTGGCAAGCGGGCGTGTTAGGTGCTAGTTGCAGGAAGCCATGAAAACCATCGTCGTCGCCGTAGATTTCTCGAATGCCACCCCCGGAGTGCTGGAAATGGCCATCCGTTTGGCAAAATCCTTTGGAGCCAGCTTGCAGTTGTTTCACGTCATCGAGCCGGAGCCGAGCTACACCGCGTATGGCTTCACGCCGGATGAATTTCCCGCGATGAATGCCTTCCAAGAGGAAGCTAAACGCCGCGCTGCCAGCAAATTGGCAGAACTCCTCACCACCGTCCAAGCCGACGTGCCGGGTGCGACTTCCAAAATCGCCGAAGGCAGTCCGCTCCACGCGCTGCTCGACCATGTCAAGCAAGGCGGCGCGGACTTCGTCGTCGTCGGCTCGCATGGCCATGGAGTGATCGCCTCGTTGTTGCTCGGCAGCGTGGCGGAAGGGCTGGTCCGCAAGGCGACCGTGCCGACCCTCGTCGTGCCCGCCGCTCCTGAGTGAGATTTCGGGAAATGGTCGTGATCAAATGCCTTGGCTACGGCGGACTGTTCCGTATGTTTCCGCCGGAGAATCCCTCGCCTCACGCCCATTCATCGCCACCCATCATTCGTGAAAACCGCCGCCGTCCTGCTCGTCCTTCTGAACGCCGCGCTGCTGGTCCCCGCAGCCGCAAATTACTCCCAATTCCTAGCGACCGCCTCGCTCATCACTGCCTTGGCGTTGCTGATCGCGATGTTCACCACCGCCTCGAAGCCCGCCGCCAAGCCAGCCGTGGCGGAGGCGGTGAAGCCCTCGCCCGCCGCAGTTCCGCAGAACCAAGCCCAGGCGGAAGTCGTCACCTTGCTCGGTGTATTTCAGGAAAAAGGCCGCTTGATCGACTTTCTGATGGAGGACATCACGCCGCACACCGACGCCGAAGTCGGGATGGTGGCACGGGCCGTGCATCAAGGTTGCAAAGCCGCCTTGAACGAGCATTTCCAGATTGAGCCGATCAGCCCCGCTGGCGAAGGCGCGT
>JAYVEJ010000222.1:0-2020 GCA_043748885.1 Luteolibacter sp.
GCTAACACGTCGCGAAAATCATGAGAAGTCACCACCGTCTTGCCACGAAGCAGCATGGAAACCGCCACTATATTCCGCCGCATTTTCGCTGGCCGAGTCCCCAAGCGCCGTTTGTCCGGGCTTTGATTGAACATCCCGTCGCTGTTATACCGCACCGCACCTTTGATGCATCGTGTCAGCAAATACAGGAAAAGCATTGGATCTTGGGTGCGGTTAAACTGTTCTCTGACAGAGTAAAAATGTTCCAACGCATCCACTGCTTCGCTTTTCCATAAATCAGTATAGGCATCCGCTAGTTCTTCTGGGCGGTGGATCATGAGATTGAGCAATTCCGCCAAAGGCTTATTTAAATCATTCACCCAATAGCGTTCCGCCCGTGCCCGCCCCGCGCAAGCCAAAGTCATGGCTCCTGACCCTGCGAACGGGTCCACCAGCCGCCGAAAGTTCACGGGTAAAAACGATAGAATCATAGGAGCCAACGCCCGTTTGCTACCTTGATATTGGAACGGTTGGGGGATGTTCATTCTTTAAATTGGATTCGGTGTATTTTTCTGAACTATCTAACTACGCAATAGCAATGAGCTGATTGACCATCCACTCTAACTGAGTCTTGGCAGTCGCAATGACTACACGATAACTGGCGAACTTGGTCCTCTTGCCTGTGTATTCATCCACGAGCTTAGAGTCAACCTCCCCGCCGATAATGAGGATTTCGAGGGACATTCCAAGTTTGCCAGTGAGGGTGTCAGCATACTTTTTGGCTTGGGACTCGGCATCGCGTCCGACGGTGAGAGTGGGTTTCTTGAACTCAATGAGCAGATGCTGTTTGAGGACGTTGCCAGCAAGGAAAAGATCGGGGCGGGCGGTGGCGTCAGGACCGATGTAGTCTTCGATGATAGTGCGGAGCTGGCGGTTGCTCGCCATGAGGCTGTATTCGGGGCCGAAGACCCAAAGGTTGTTTTGCAGAGAGATGTGCATCTGCTGTTCGCTGGTCTTGGAGTCCGTGGCGAGGCGGTCAAGGGAATCGAGGAACTCCAAACGGCGCTTTGCTTGGGTGCCCATGAAGGCGAGGTCGCAGAGGCCGAATTCCTCGAGGGCGGTGGCGAAGTGGAAGACGTCCACTTTCTCGGCTTCGTGGACGTGCTGGCAGACGGTCCAGTATTCATCCATCTCCAAAGCATCAAGCACAAGGGCGACGAGGGCTTCGATGCGCTCCAGTTTTTCGCCTTCCTGAAAGGACCGCTGCATGAGGCGGGTGATGCGTTCCTCGGCGATGGTGCGGCGGTGCTCTGGCACGCTTTCCAGCCGCTGTTTCATCTGCTTGCTGAGGCGGGCTTTGGCGAGATTGAACTCTTTGGTGTGGGTTGCTTCGAGGTTCTGCTTCAGCTCGGCGGGCATGGCCTGCATGAGCATTTCGAAGCCTTTGTCGCTCTCGATGACATCGCCTCCGGCGGCGGTGAGTTCGAGGGAGTCGGCGGGGAGGTTGATTTCTCCGACGATGCGGCGGCGGAGTCGGTCGGAGAGGGCGTCGTCGTTTTCGAGGCCGAAGAGGTGGGGCTTGCCGATGCTCTTGCCGCCGACGCGGACGTTGAGTCCTGATTTTTTGCCGGGCAGGGGTTTGTCGGCAATGGTGTAGGAGACGGTGGCGGTCTGGCCGTTAGGAAGGATGATTTCTGTCTGGAACTTCTCGCCTTGGATGTCGTGGTGGAAGACACGCTCGCCATTGACGAAGATGACGAAGGATGGCTCGCGGCCATAGTCGAGGGCGAGGAGTTCTTTAAGCTTGTCGGGCTGGAGGTGGGAGAGCTTGGGATTGAGGTCGCGCAGGGTGATGGTGGTGCCCTTCGCGTCCAGTGGGTCGGAGTCGGTGACATCAAGAGGCAGTGGCACTTTCTCAAGATCGCCAAGGGACTCCATCAGCACGGTCTTGGAAATAAGAACGCGGGTGCGTTTGCCTGCGGCTTGGGTGACCAGTTCCATTTCGCTGGCAAGAATAAGTCCGGCGAATTTGCCGATGCCT
>JAYVEJ010000223.1:0-2018 GCA_043748885.1 Luteolibacter sp.
CGGAAATCGAGTTCTTCGAAAAGCGGCTTCATGCACGAGGGTAGGCGGCGGCGGCGAGGAGCTGCGACTTTATTGTCACTCCACGCTGCCGGCGTCTTAGCCGACACAATTAGTCCGACCCCAGTTCTAACGAATTCGCCCAAAGCTCAATGGCGGTATGGATTCCGCTTCTTTTTGTCGCAGAGCGACGGCGGACGGTAGCCGTGGACTTCAGTCCACGGCCTCGAGTTTGACCCCTACGATTAGTGTTAGAGGTGTCGTGAGTCCGAGCGGTTGTTGATTAGGCGGCGACGGTGACTGCGGGCAGGTGCCGGTTAGAGGCGGTGGTGCGGACGTGGGCGTTGCCCGTGCCGATGAGGGTTTTTTCCTCGCGGAAGTTGACCTTGATGCCCCCGCGCCAGAGGTAGGCTTGGAGGAATTCTTCGAGGCTCATGTCTGGATCGGTGCAGAGGAGTTTGGCCCCTTGGCGCAGGCGGTAGGCGAGCGGGGCGATGATGAAAAGGTGGTGAAGGACGGTGTCTTTGCGATAGGCGGTGGCGGCGGCGGAGAATTGGAGGTAGTGCTGGGTTTGGAGGAGGTTGGTCTGGAAGGCGGTGACCACCAACCCAAGCTCGATCTCGACCGCCTCAGCAACATCCTGGAAGCCTTCAACGAACAGTTCGGCACTCTCTTCAACAACGCCGACCGGATCTTCACTCGCATCAAGGAGGAAATTGCCTCGCTGGTCGCCTCCGACCAAGCTTTCCGCAACGCCCGCGAAAATACTCCAGCCGCTGCCCGCATCGAACACCACAAGACCCTTGCCAGGGTGATGCTCACTCTCCTCAAAAACAACACCCAGATTTACAAACAATTCGTCGAAAACGGTGCGTTCCGCCGGGCGGTGAGCGATTTCGTATATCCGCTAACAGCGGCGTGATGGGCTGTGGAATAGGTGGCGTGGAACTAATGCATCAGGCAAGTGAGTGAACTCGGCCTGATCGACCTCACCATCCCCGAAAAACCCCAAAGCCGATTTCAGAAATACCGCCTGACCCTCCCCAAGGTTGCTCCTTGCTTGCGAAATTACCCACTTTCATAAATCCTCATTCCCATGCTTCCCACTCTCACCGGCCAATCTCCCGAATCTCTCACCGCCTGGCTTAAGGACAAGAGCGAGCCTTCATTTCGCGCCGCGCAGATCCTTGAGTGGGTTTGGAAAAAAAAGGTCACGTCCTACGACGCGATGACCAATCTCCCCGCCGCCCTCCGCGCCAAACTAACGGACTCCTTCCGCCTCACCTCACTTGAGCATTCCACCACCCAAGGCTCTGCCGACACGACCCGCAAATTTCTCTTCCGCCTGCACGATGGCCGCTATGTAGAAAGCGTGCTTATCCCGGCGAATCCGGCGCTTTATGGCGAGAAATCCGACCGCCGCACACTCTGCGTTTCCTCGCAAGTCGGCTGTGCTTACGGTTGTAAATTTTGCGCCTCGGGCCTCGCCGGATTTGCCCGCAATCTCGATGCCTCGGAAATCGCCGGCCAAGTTCTCGCCGCCGAGCAACTCTCCGGTGAACGCGTCGATTCCCTCGTCTTCATGGGCATGGGCGAACCAATGGCCAATCTCGACAATTTGTTAGTCGCGATTGCGCTCATCACCGGTGAGAAAACCCTCCATCTCGGTGCGCGCCATCTCACGATTTCCACCTCCGGCCTGGTCCCGCAGATCAAGCAACTCGCCGAACACCCGCAGCAGATCCGGCTCGCGATTTCCCTGCACGGCGCCACCGACGAGGTCCGCAACCAGATCATGCCCATCAACAAAAAGTGGCCGGTCGCCGAGTTGTTCGAGGCGCTCGATTATTGGAACGCGAAAAAAAATCAGAAGCTCACACTCGAATACATCCTCATTCAGGACGTGAACGATTCGCTCGAACAAGCCGCGATTCTGGCCCGCCACGCCCGGCGGTTAGGTGCGAAGGTGAACCTCATTCCCTACAACACCGTGGAGGGACTGGAATGGAAACGCCCGCCTA
>JAYVEJ010000224.1:0-5467 GCA_043748885.1 Luteolibacter sp.
CGCGTCAAGTTAAGCCAAAGCCTCCCATGTTTCGGCGAAATTCCGGCGCTTTTTCCGGGGGTCGTAACAACAATATTTGGCCAGCACTCGTTCGCGGGCGCTGGTTGCCGGCTCCTCGCCTGCCAGTGAACTAACCCCGCGTTTCAGCCGGGTCATGCTTACTGATAGATAATTCATGAATTTTAAAAGACTGAGTCTGCGGCGGTGCTTGAGCCACAGGGCACGCTCGAATTGGCGGTAAAGATCGGAGGCCGCCGCGATCACCCGCAGTCTTGCATGGAGCCAGATCCGCAACTGACGCGCCGAAACCCGGTGCAGGACAGCGAATTTCAAATGACTTTTCCACGCTTTGAAGATGACCTCAATGCGCCATCTCAGGCCGTAAATGCCGAGGATTTCCCTGGCGTTTGAGCAGCGCGGGGAGATCGAGCGGAAGATGGGTTTGCGGGCCCAGATAGATCATGCCGGTCTTGTGGTTATAGATGAAATCCGCCCCGCGATCCAGGTGTCGCTGGATCTCGCTGGCAGTTAGATAGCCGCGATCGCGCAGCACCAGAGCGCCTTCCTTGATTTCGAGTTTAGGTGCGGTGGCGAGGTCGTTCTTGCTGCAGGGATCCGATGGAGAACTCGATGATTTTCCCGCTGATCAGATCGTAAACCGCTTGGATACGGGCGTTGCAGACGGTGGAATGGGCGTTGGAGACACCCGGAAAACTGAGGGAAAAGTGCTGCGGGAAGCTTGATGACCGTGCTGTCCTAGACAAGCACCCTTGAGTCGTCGTGGAAGTTCATCGCGGCGAATTTCCCTGCCTCGAAGACTTTCCTCGACGATGGCTGCTAACAAATTGAGGCTGTGGTGATCTTGCGGGGTTGTCGTTTGCTGAGGCTTGGCTCGTGGGCGGCGTGGTCGAGGGCGTCTTGTGAGAAGAGGACTTCTCCCATGGACAGTTGCTTCGCAAGGGTTTTAGCTAGCGGGGATGAAAGGCTTTTCCGCCCTATTCGCAGCGTGCCTGTATCATAGGGTCACTCCTATTATAAAGTTAAGGGCAATTCATTGGGAAAACCAAAGAAATGGGACACAAAATCAAAATCTAGCGGGTCAAGCGAGGAGCGACAAAATCTTACTATGTGAACTTCCCAGCCACCTTGGCCGAGGCGGCGCAAATCGAAAAAGGAGAGGAGATGGAGTGGCTGGTGGGAAATCGAAACACCTTCGTGCTGCGCCGCATCCAGCCGAAAAAGCCCGTGGTTAAAGGAACAACGCCCTTAACTTGACGCGGATGTCCATTGGGGCAAAACAAACAGGGCCGTTCAGCGGCTCCACTTCGAGCCTCCGCCCTTGCTCTTCTTGACGATGGACTTCTTCTTCGTGGAGGCAGCGACGGCTGGTGCCGACGCTGGTTTCACCAAGGCTTTCACCGGCTTCTTCACCTTGCTAACCAGCAAACTCTTACCCGTCATCTGCTTGGGTTGGGCCACGCCTAACATTTCCAGCAACGTGGGTGCCACGTCGGCTAGAATGCCGTCTCTCACGGTGTAGTCCGCCGCATCCGCCGCGACGTAGAAGAGGTGAACGAGGTTGGTGGTGTGCGCGGTGTTAGGCGAGCCGTCGGCATTGCGCATGAACTCGCAATTCCCATGGTCCGCAGTGATGAGCAGCTTGCCGCCGAGGCGGAGGGTTTCTCGGACGATGGTTTTCACATCGGCGTCGATGACTTCACAGGCTTTCACCGCCGCTTCGACGACGCCGGTGTGGCCGACCATGTCGGGGTTGGCGAAGTTGAGAATGACCATGTCGTAGTCCTTGAGCTTGGCGACGACGGTGGCAGTCACCTGTTGGGCACTCATTTCCGGCTTGAAATCATAGGTCGGCACGTCCTTGGGCGACGGAATGATGAAGCGGTCCTCGCCCTGATAGGCGACTTCCTCGCCACCGTTGAAGAAGTAAGTGACGTGCGGGTATTTCTCGGTTTCGGCGATGCGCATCTGAGTCATACCGGCATCGGAGACAGCCTGGCCGAGCACCATGTCGAGCGTCTGCGCGGCGAAGATTTCCGGGCAATCGTATTTCTCATCATACTGCGTGAGGGTGACGAAATGGACTTTCGGGGTGACCTCGCGGTCGAAGCCGTCGAAGTCCGGATAGAGAAATGCTTCTGATAGTTCGCGCGCGCGGTCGGAGCGGAAGTTGAAAAACAACACCACGTCGCCATCGCGGACCCGCTGAGTATCCGGTTCGTTAAAGATCATCGGCGGCATGAACTCGTCGGTCTTGTCGAGGCGGTAGTAGTCGGCGACGGCCTCGCTGGCGAGCACATCGCGCGGCTCACCTTTTCCTAACACGATGGCGTCCCACGCCAGTTTCACCCGGTCCCAACGCTTGTCGCGGTCCATCGCGAAGTAGCGCCCGATCACCGTGGCGACGTGTGCGCCGCACTTGGCGGCTTCGTCCTCGACCTTCGCTAGATAAGCTTGGCCACCGGTCGGGGAGGTGTCGCGGCCGTCGGTGATGGCGTGGATAAAGATGTCTTTCACACCCGCTTTTTTCGCCAGTTTCACCATCGCGATGAGTTGATCCTGATGGCTATGGACGCCGCCGTCCGAAACAAGGCCGATGAAATGCAGCCGCCCGCTCTTGGCTTTTTCAAGCGCTTCGACGAATACTGGAGTTTTCGCAAGCGTCCCCTCTTCGATCGCCTTGTTGATGCGAGTGAGATCCTGATAGACGATCCGGCCCGCACCGAGATTGAGGTGGCCGACTTCGGAATTCCCCATTTGGCCGGGAGGCAATCCCACGTCGAGGCCAGACGCGCTGAGAAATCCTTTTGGGTATTTCGCGAACATCACTTCGTGAAACGGAGTCTTCGCAAGCAAGGTCGCGTTGCCGTCTTTGACAGCAGTTTCCGTTCCTCCGGGATTCACACCCCAGCCGTCGCGAATGATGAGCACTACAGGTTTCTTGGCCATGACGACGGGCATTTACCGCCCCGCGTCCACCCCGGCAAGCCTTGAAAGGTTTTCACGCCGTTCGGTCCTAGATTCTTCAATCTTGTTCTAAATTCCAGCCCCCCATTTAATCACCGGCAATGTCTGTCATCTGCGGGATCGAAGCGCGGGCGGTAATTGCCTTGCCAAGCCCGACCAAGCTGAATCTGCTGCCCGCGTGATCGAGAGATCTACAAGTGAATGGTCCGCAATCTCAAACTCCTCTATCTGATTCCTGCCATCGTTGCCTTGGCTATGATCATTTACGGGGTGGCCGCGTCGTCGCTGAATACCCGCGACAATCTGCGCGATTCCAGCGAGGTCGCCCATAGCCGGAGGGTTCTTGTCGCACTTCAGGAAACGATCGGTTACATGCTCGATCTCGAGACCGGCCAGCGCGGGTTCGTCATCACTGGCGATGAGACCTACCTTAATCCCTACAATTCCGCCCTAGAAAAATTGGATTCGCCGGTCTCCGCCCTCGCCGTGCTGACTCGCGAAAATCCCACACAGCAACTCAAAATCGGCGTGATCCAAGAAGTCGTGAGCCAGCGGAAGAAGTCGTTGGCCCACACCATCGATGTTAGGCGAAATGAGGGACTCAACGCCGCCGTGGCCAATGTGCAACAAAACGGCGGCAAGGATCAGATGGATCGCATCCGCCAACTCATCGACGAGATGCGCGACGACGAAGTCGCGCAGATCGACCGGAGTCTGCATAAACTCGCGGAAAACTTAAAGCGGACGAACTACACAGTCACCCTCGCCGGAGTCGTGGCAATCGCTTCCGGGGTGACCGGCGTGCTGTTGCTACTGCTCTTCCTAACAGCCAGTGGGCGGGAACAACAGCAACGACTCCAGAAGGAAAAAGCCGAGGACGCGGACCGCGCGAAGAGCGATTTCCTCGCGATGATGAGCCACGAGATTCGCACGCCGATGAATGCGATCCTCGGCTTCGGCGAGTTGCTCCACGACATGGTCGAGACCCCGCAGCAGAAGCATTTCTCGGCGGCCATCTTGTCCAGCGGGAACTCGCTGCTCTCGCTCATCAACGACATTCTCGACCTCTCCAAAATCGAGGCCGGCAAGCTCGATCTCCACCCCGAGGCCATCCTGATGGAGCAATTCGCGGAAAACCTCCAGACTTTGTTCTCCTTCCGCGCGGCGGAAAAAGGCTTGGACTACTTGATCCAGATCGACCCGAAATTACCGCCACAGTTATCCTTCGACGCCCTGCGGCTGCGGCAAGTGCTCGTCAATTTAGTGGGCAACGCGATCAAGTTCACCCGCGAGGGTTCTGTCACCGTGAGGCTCCGCGCGGAGCCGACTGCCACCGATGATTCGGTGATGCTGCACGTCGAAGTGGTCGATACTGGCATCGGCATTCCTGCCGACCAAGTGGCGGAAATTTTTCGCCCGTTCTATCAAATCGACTCGCAGCAGAGCCGCCAGTTCCAAGGCACCGGCCTTGGTTTGAGCATCAGCCGCCGCCTCGTCGAAGCGATGGATGGCTCGATCACGGTCGAGAGTGTGTTAGGCAAAGGCTCGGTTTTCCGGGTCGTGCTACCGACGCGCGTCAGCAGACGGGCGGAAAAATTTTCGGTGGAGCACCTCACCGGACCGGTCAATTTCAATCTGCTAAAACCGTCAAAAATTCTGGTTGCCGACGACGTGCCGCTCAACCGAGACCTCATCAAGAGTTACCTCGCCGACAGCCGTCACCAAGTCATCGAGGCCGAAGACGGCGAACAGGCGGTGCAACTTTGCCTCAAACATCACCCGGACCTCGTGCTGATGGACATCCGGATGCCCGCGCTGGATGGCCGGGAGGCACTGGCCCAGCTCCGCTCGCGCGAGGAAACCCGCCAGATTCCCGTCATCGCCGTGACCGCCTCTTCGCTGCTGAACAGCCAGGTGGAACTCAAATCTCTGTTCGACGGTTACACCGACAAGCCGCTCAACCGCAGCAAGCTATTTGCCGAGCTGGCGAAATTCATCCCACCCGCCGAGCCGCTTCCCGAGCCTGTGGAAAATGAGCCCCCGCCCACCGCCGCGCCTGCTGCTAGCCATCACGATTGGACGGAACTTTGCGCAGCGCTCACGGTGCTACAGGACACCGTCTGGCCAAATCTTGTCAAACTCGTCCCAGCTCAGGCGACCATTCAATTTTCCAAAAAACTCGCGGAACTCGCCGCCACCCATTCCTGCCCGCCGCTGGCCGACCATGCCCGCCAGCTCATGCTATCGGCGGAGCTGATGGACTTCGCCCAGTCTAGCCGCCTGCTAGAATCGTTCCCACGAATCATCGCATCCCTGCGCCCCGCCCATGTTTGACCGCCTGCCACACACCGATGCGCCGTCGCTGATCCTCGTCGTCGATGATGAGCCGAAGAACATCCAAGTCGTCGGTGCGTTGCTCATCAAGCACGGCCATGAAGTCATCGCCGCAGACAGCGGGCCGCAAGCGCTCGCGAAATTGGCG
>JAYVEJ010000225.1:0-2016 GCA_043748885.1 Luteolibacter sp.
TCGGTCAGGGTAACTTTGTATCGAGGTGCCATGCCCCGCTTGATACCCGCCAACGCAACCCTATTCAATGCGAAATTTTAACTGTTACATGATACTAGGGCACAATTTGAAGCAACCGTGTCATGGCCACCGATGGAAAAATTGACCAGCATTGAACAATCTGCATTGCGCGCTAAGGCAGCTAGAAAACTCGTCATCTTCAACTCGCTTGCAGATGTTCCCGGTACACCCCTCATCAAGGCTGACGGAGTGAAGATAAGATACCCCGGATTTCGTCTATACGCGATTAGTCGGATTCCGAATTTCGAACGTGCCTATACTCCCAAAGGGAAAAAAACAGGGGGGCGTTACGCAGTATTGTTCAAAGAACAGAACGGAAACCCTGTAATTATGGAAATCCCTTGGATAGTCGAATCCGAGGTGCAGATCATTTTACAGCAAATCGGAGGATTTGATCCGAAAAAGCACCCTTTGTATTTGAAGACACCTACGTCAAACTCGGTGGTACCCTTGAAAAGCTCTATGAAAACAACAATCCCACAAAGTTTAATAAGCACCCACTTTCACCGGCTGAATCGAAATTGAGGAATAGTGGTTCGCCCGAAGCATCGAGCCAGCAAGAGAATTCCAGAAAAGACCCCGCTCTCGAGCGAACCGATAAGTCTCGTTCATCAGGCGAGGGTAAATCATCCGATGCCATCGCAAAAAAGACCGTTCCTTTCTCGTGGGGAATCATTGGCGGTTCCATTGGTTTGCTAGTAGTCGCACTCGCGGCATGGCTGAAACTGCGAAAGTCCAAACCCATCACCTAATAAGCCACCCTCCGCCCCTCTCTAGCAACTCTTGGAAGATCGTCGCTCCGCACCACCAAACATCCCACTGGCAGTCTGTCACGCGAGCTGCTAAGTCCTGCGGGAACATGTGACGTGCGCGGTGTAATGCTGGATCTCGGTCCAGGATCCTCCCAGCAAGCTGGGTTCCTCCATTTTCGGAGCAGGCAGAGTGAGGGGCCAGCAGTGAAACTCGTGGCTTCCACTCTTGCCAATGCCCCGGAATTTACAGGGGAGACGAGGAATTGTTTGAGGGACATCCACAGCTTAAATGAATCACAAATTCAGACACTGTCGAAATCAGTTACGTCCACCCAAAAGACGACACGCTGTTTTCTAACAGGGAGCCAATAGCTGAAGGGACGCAGCCTCCATACGGCAGACCAGCGTGGGAGCTCGCCGAGCCGTTCGAAGCTTGGGCGGAACGGATCGTGGACCCCAAGAGGCGCAACCTCGATTTCGTCGCGCTCTCGTGGGACGGCACCAAAGTGATTGAGCATCCCGCAAAGTCGCTCGATCCGAAGGCCAAGCCGCAGGATCGAGAATCCCGAAAACCCCCGACTCCGAGAAACCCACCGGAACCCGAGACAGGCGGCGTGTTTGAGGAGGGGATTTCATGGATCATCGTGGTCGCCGTGTGGCTGATTGCCCTTTCTGTCATCAGATGGCTGAAACGTAAATCTGCCGGAAAGATTTGAGCTGCCGCTTGCGGTGTCCAGTCCCACGAATGGGAACTGCCGAAGCGTGCAACCAAGGGCGAGGGAAACAATCCCCGTGTCGCTGGTTGCATGGTTGCGGTTAGCGGCTAAGATCCGCCCACGGCACCACTCTATCAGCCCGCTCTCCACTATTTCCTGCATGATCGGCCTCGCTCTCAAAATGCTTTTCGGCGACACCGCCAAATACCTCATGCTGGTCGCGGGCTTGTTTTTCGCCACCTTTCTCATCGTCCAACAAGCGTCTGTCTTCTGCGGGCTGATGCGCTGGACCACCGCCACTTTAAAAAACGTCGCCGCGCCGATCTTCGTTGTCGAGGAGCGCGTCGAGCAGGTGAATGAGCCTAACCCGATGCGCGACACCGATGTCGCCCGCGTCCGCTCGGTGTCCGCCGTGCGCTGGGCGATGCCGCTCTACTCGGGCATCCAGCGCGTGCGGTTAGACAATGGCAGTTTTAAAACGATCCAGC
>JAYVEJ010000226.1:0-5449 GCA_043748885.1 Luteolibacter sp.
GCGTGGGCGGATGGCCGGGGGAGGATTTCCATCGGCCAAGTGCCGCCGCAGATGGCACCGGCGGCGGGTGCGCCGAGGAGCTGGGAAATCCCGGAGATCACGACGTTGGGAGACCTTGCGGAAACGCTGCGGTTGCACCCGGACGATCTCGGCTGGCTGATTTCCCGGGGCAAAGTGGAGCACTATCGGCATCGCTGGCAGGTGAAGCCGAAGAGCGGGCGGTTCCGGTTGATCGAGAGTCCTAAGGTGCTGCTCAAGTTCGCGCAGCGGCAGGTATTGCGGGAAATCCTCCACGCCATTCCGCCGCATGAAGCGGCGCGAGGGTTCCGGGCGGGCTGTTCGGTCCGCGATTTCGTCGGGCCGCATACGGGCAAGTCAATCGTGATTCGTTTTGATTTGGAGGACTTCTTTCCGTCGATCACTGCGGCTCGGGTTGTGCAAATTTTCCTAACCGCCGGCTATCCCGAGTCGGTCGCCCGCGCCTTGACCCGTTTGACCACCCACGCCGCACCGTCGGCGGTTTTGGAAGAAAAAACGCTCGCTTGGCCGGAACGCCGCCGACTCGCGACCGCGCATTTGCCGCAGGGCGCTCCGACTTCGCCGGCCTTGGCGAACCTCAGTGCGTTCCGTCTCGATTGCCGTCTAGCAGGCTTGGCGCAAGCGGCGGGCGCGGCTTACACGCGCTATGCCGACGACCTGCTTTTCTCGGGCGGCGAGGATTTCGCGCGGCAGGCGCGGCGCTTTGAAACTATAGTCGGCGCGATCATCATTGAAGAAGGTTTCCGCCCGAATCACCACAAGACCCGCGTGCTACGGCAGGGCCAGAAGCAACATGCGGCGGGCCTCGTCTTGAACGAAAAGCCGAACATCGACCGCCGCGAGTATGACCGTCTGAAAGCGATCCTGACGAATTGCGCCCGCCACGGTCCGGCGTCGCAGAACCGGGAGAATCACTCGCAGTTCGCCGCCCATCTGCTAGGGAAGCTGGCGTGGGTGCGCTTCATCCATCCGGGAAAGGGAGCGAAGCTGCGGGCGATCTTCGAGCGGATCGACTGGGGTTAGGGCTTCTCTGAAAACTTCGAAGTGGCTATTTTTCAAACACCCATCAGGGTTCGTGGCTTCTCAAGTTAGATCTAACCCGCCCGATCAATCGTCAAGCGATGCGCCGGGCGATTGGCGAGTGATGAACCATGAGTGCCGAGGGTTGAAGGTGAAAAATCCAACCTTCGCACTGCGAGTTTTAGCTGCCATTCTTAAACTGCAAACCCACCGGAGTTGAGTGGTCCAATTCACGCGAGGCATTACCTCTGAACCGCTCTCGTTCTGATGCAAAAAAAACCCACCAAGCCATCGTATCCGACGCCCACCTTGCGTGACCGGGCAGGACGCCGAGATCGAGCGGACCCATTTTGCGCTGGAGGAAAAAGTCGCCGAGCTGACGCTGACCTCGCGCTACAAATCCGAGTTCCTCGCGAACATATCCCACGAGCTGCGCACGCCGCTCAATCGCATCCTCATCTTCACCCAGCAGCTCGCCCAAAACAAAGCGGGCAATCTCACCGGCAAACAGGTCGAGTTTTTCCAGCACATCCACTCCTCCGGGACGATGATGGTGCGGACCTGGCTGTCGGTGGCGTAGGCCTTGAAAAACTGCTTGAGGGCCGGGATGACCTTGGCTTCCTCCGGTTTGTGGTCGGCGATGAATTTTGAGAACTCTTCCTCGTGGAAATCGCCCGGCTGGAGGACCGTCGTCGCTCGGTCCCTCACCTTTCGGCTTGGGGAGTTTGATGGCTTGATCGTAATCGAACTTGTCTTCGAAATACTCGCAGGAGGCGAAGAAATTGAAGATCTTGGAGGCGGCTACGATGGACTGCGGGCTGGGGAACGTGGTGATGATGTCTGGGTTTCCCCGCTCCAAGTTCCGAAAGCAATGAAGGTTTCCGTATGATAGAATGACGTAGCGGCAGTTTTGGGAGCGGGCGTATCGCCGCGCCTGTTCCTTGCCGACGAGCGGATTCTTGTCCTTGGCCTTGGCCTTGGCCTTGGCCTTCAGCATGATGAAGGAAAAGCTCCTAGGTTCGAGGAGCAGAAAGTCGATGAAGCCCCTGCCTGCGGTTTCGAAGTCGTCACCGAGCGCATCGAGATCCTAGGGGGCTTCAGCTTGACGCTCGGTTCGAGCCGGATGTTAGCCGGGCCATTTGCGTCGGCAAAAAAGCGCCAGCCCGCGCTTTCCGACAGCTTGTTGATCTTGATGCGGGCGGTCGCTTCCTTCATGCAAATGACTCGATTTTAGCGAAAGAGGGACGATGGCGTGAGGGTCCCTACGGTAGGAAAATTTCCCGGTGGGGACGCGCGGTTCTTTCCCTTTCAAAACGAAGATGGCAGGATATTCTCCGCTGCACCACCCGCTAAGAAAGCCGCCCTTGCCGACCCTAATGAGGTCTGTTGAGAGTATGCCTTCGATGAAATACGAAGCCCCTTCAACCCATCACCCATGATTACCTCCACCCCTGCTGCCCTCCCGCCCTGGGCGTCCGAAGTCATCGACCTGTATGAGTCCGGAGCCTGTGCCCAGTTCATCCTCCATGGCAATGTGGACGACCGGGTGATGTTACCGGTGAGCGGCGCGGCACCGCGGATTGTCTCGCTCGATGTGTTTCTGCGCGAGCGGTTGTTAGGCAAGTTCGATGTGGTGATCAGTTATGATCTCGGCAATGGCATCCGGGTGGAAAAAGGCGGCGATCGTTTCGCCGAATGGCCACCTGCTGCGAACGATGTGATGCAGGCAAAAGCCCCGCGCGAGGCGATCGTCGTGATCACTCACTACTTGCGGTTTTGCGCGAACATGGCCCGGCTCAAGCCGGATAAGGCAGCCCGCGTGGCGGTGATTGTGAAGAACGCCGGCCTGATCGTGCCGCCTTCTAACGGTGGCGCAAATTACGAACTGAGTGCCATCGCCAGCCAACTGCGCGACTGGGCGGCGGACTCGACCATCGCGGAGCAGCACTGTACGACGTTCCTGCTAACGGAAAATCTGAACGACCTGCATCCGCTCGTTTCCCGCAACCCGCAGGCGGCGTGCATTGCCGTGCCGCTGCCGCAACAGGATGAATTGCTGCCCGCGCTCGACCAACTGAATGTGCTCTATCCGCTGCCGCTCAAGCCGTTCATCGCCGGGTTGGCCGAACCCGCCGCTGCGCTTGCGGGGGCGACGTTGAATTCCATCGAGACCCTGCTGCAAACCCGCCAGCACCACGCCAAGGAACTCACACCGCTCGATTTGGTGAGGCTGAAAAAGGATCTCGTCGAAAAGGACGCGCAGGGTCTCATCGAATTCATCAAGCCGGATCGCACGCTCGACGATCTTCACGGCCAAGTCGCGATCAAGGCGTGGCTGCGGCAGGACATCGCGCTCTGGCGGGCAGGGGATCTAGCCGCGTTGCCGATGGGTTATCTGTTCTGCGGTCCGGTCGGCACGGGCAAGACCTTCATGGTCGAGTGCCTCGCTGGCGAAGCGGGCGTGCCGGTGGTGAAAATGAAAAATTTCCGCGACAAGTGGGTCGGCAGCACCGAGAGCAATTTGGAGAAAATCTTTCGCCTGCTAGACGCGCTCGGCCGGTGCATCGTGTTCGTCGATGAGGCGGACCAAGCACTTGGTCGCCGCAATGCGGACTCGGGGGACTCAGGCGTGTCCGGTCGCGTCTATGGCATGATGGCCGAGCGCATGAGCGATTCGCGCAACCGTGGCCGCATCCTGTGGGCGCTCGCCACCAGCCGCCCCGACCTCGTCGAGGTGGACCTCAAACGTCCCGGCCGGGTGGATGTGAAAATCCCTATTTTTCCCACCGCCACGCCGGAGGAAGGCTATCAGCTCATCCGCGCGCTGGCGAAACGACGCGGTGTGGTTTTAAATGAAACCCTGCCTGAATCGTTCCGCGCGGCCATCCCCGACTTGCTAACACCCGGCGCGGCGGAAGCTCTATCAGTCAAACTCTACCGCGCCTTGAAGACCGGGGCCATCACTCCAGACGAGGCGCTTGCTGCGGCGCTGCGCGACTATCAGCCGCCAGTGCCGCTCACGGTGATTCACGATCAGATCGCGCTGGCCGTGGCCGAAGCGACCGATCTGGGGTTCGTGCCCGAGAGGTTTAGGGGCTAAGATGGACTCCGGCAGGAGCGAGCGTGTCAGAACTCGCCGTGCTCAGGCGCTTCTTCTGGGATGGCGATGGATTCTAGCAGCAAGTCCAGCCCGTCGAGCACGCCAAGGATGCCGTCTGCCCAGCGGGTGCTTTGCCAAGCAGGGGTGGCGATTTCGAGCAGGTGATCGAGCGTTTCGGTTTTGAGGAAATTTTCCAGGCCGTAGCCGGGGATGATGGCGGCCTCGCCGCGCACCGGATCAAGCGCGACTAACAGCGCGTGGTTATCTTTGCCGCGGCGGATGTCGCCCGCGAAGTTGCCAGCGTTGAACATCCAGAAGACATGCATGGCAAACGGATGGTCGGCGGGAAAGGCATGGACGACGACTTGCAGGACGAGCTGAGGGAAACGGCGTTGGATCCGGATGATGCGCTTTTTTAACTTCGCGTCGTCGGCTGGGGGAAGCAGGCCGGTGGTGTCGGCGACCATCGGCGTGAGTCGGGGCAGCGCGGCGACCATCGCGCTGGTCCGTGGAAACGTCAGTCGGCAAGCTGGGCATTCATAGGCAGCGGCTTCCAGCGGGGTTAGACAGAACGGACACTGCATCTTGAAGCGGAATGTAGGCAGCCGGCGCGGGGATCGCGAAGCCAGAAAATCTAGCGGCTGGCCACCACCCGCCAAGTGGCAAGCAGGGTAATGAGTGCGCCGATGATTTCCAGCGTGTGAAATGTTTCGCCAAAGAAAATGTAGCCGCCCACTGCGGTGACGAGCGGCAAGAGCATTTGCAACGACGAGCCGCGCGAGACGGACATGAACTGATAGGCGCGGGTCATGATCAACTGCGCGATGGTCACGATCACCGCGCCCGCGACCAGTCCGAGCCATGCGGGCGCGGGCAGGGCGGAAATTTTTCCCACCCACGGCGAGGCGACGATCAGGCTGTAAAGCGCCTGCGAGGCGTAGATCGTGGCCGGTTGTTCCTCGTGCCTGAGGCGGCGGATGATGACGACCACCCACCCCGCGCCGAGGGCTCCGGCGAGTGCGAGTAAATCGTAAGCAGAGGGGCGCAAGAGTTGGCCGTCGTCGCTGAGGAAAATGACCAGCCCGCCGAAGCCGACGAGCATCCACAGCATGGCGGCGCGGCTGAGTTTTTCCTTGAGCCAGATGGCGGCGATGACCGAGGCGAAGATCGGATAGGTCAGGTTGAGGATGACCGCGCGGGCGGCTCCGAGTTTCACGATGGTCACGTAAAACGCCACGATGCTCAGCGCCCCGACGATGCCACGGGCAGTGATCAATTTCCCCCGGAACA
>JAYVEJ010000227.1:0-5448 GCA_043748885.1 Luteolibacter sp.
ATCGCAGTCGCAGGTGATGTCGGCGAGGACGGCGCGGTTGCGGGGTTTCTCGTCGAGGCGGTGGATGGGCATGACCGGGAAGACTTGGTCGATGGCCCAAGAGTCGGGCAGGGATTGGAAGAGCGAGAAATTTCCATAATAGAAATCCACGAGAGTGGAGGAAAGTTCGCGGAGGTCTTCCGGGATGTCGTCGAGTCCAGCGATGAGGTTAGAGATGCGTGTTAGAATATGCCAGAACCATGCCTCGGCGAGGCCACGCTCGCGGAGCGTGGCGGCTCCGTAGAAGAACTGGGCGCGCATTTGGTCGCGGTAATACATGGCATCGTTGAAGCACTCTTGGAGGTTCTTCTTATTGATGACTTTGTTGACCTCAATGATGTTCATGAGGTTTTGCGGAGCATTTTCCGGGATCGGTGGAGCTTCCTCGCTGGTCTGCGCGGTGGTGACATCGAGGATATTGAAAACGAGGACCGAGTAGTAGGCGACGACGGCGCGGCCGGATTCGGAGATGAGGTTCGGGTGCTGCACTCCGGCTTTGTCACAAATCTGTGAGATGACCTCGACGATGTCGGTGCAATACTCGGTGACGGAGTAGTTGCAGGACGAGTGGAAATTGGTGTGCGAGCCGTCGTAGTCCACGGCCATGCCGCCGCCGATGTCGAGGACGCCCATGGGTGCGCCTTCCTTGACGAGGTCGCAATACATTCTAACTGCCTCGGTCGCGCCCTCGCGGATCGCGGCGATGTTAGGGATCTGCGAGCCTTGATGGTAATGCAGCATTTTCAAACAGCCGATGTAGCCGCACTCCTTGAGGTGATCGACCACGGCGATGACTTGCGAGGCGCTGAGGCCGAAGACGGACTTGTCGCCGGCGCTATCCTGCCAGTGGCCGGAACCCTTGGTGGAGAGGCGGACGCGGACGCCGAGATTGGGCAAGATGCCGAGCTTGCGCGAGCGCTCAAGGATGAGGTCAAGCTCGCTGGGCATTTCTAACACGAGCATGACCCGCAAGCCCATTTTCTGGGACTGGAGGGCGAGGTCGATGAATTCCTCGTCCTTGTAGCCGTTGCAAATCAGGTAGGCCTCGGGGTCGTGCATGTGGGCAATCGCGGCGATGAGCTCGGGCTTAGAGCCGGCTTCGAGGCCGTAATGGTAACGTTTCCCGAACTCGGCGATTTCCTCGATGACTTGGCGCTGCTGGTTGACCTTGATCGGATAGACGCCGCGGTATTCGCCGCGGTATTTAGAATCTTTGATGGCTTTGCGGAAAGACTCGTTGATTTCCGCGATGCGGGAATGGAGGAGGTCGCGGAAACGGAGGAGCACGGGGAGGTGGGTGCCGCGGTCGCGGAGGCCGTCGATGACTTCGAACAGCGAGACCTCGGCTTGGGCTTCGTCGTCTTCGAGGCGGACGGTGACGTGGCCATCCTTGTTGACGCCGAAGAAGCCGTGGCCCCAGGTCTCGACGCCGTAGAGTTCGGCGGATTTTTCAGGAGTCCAGGTGTTGTCTGACTTGCGCTTGGCGGGCTTCGCAGGGGCGGCGGTGGCGGCAGAGGGAGGAGGAGTCATGGAGAGATGCGATAAAATGCGGGGAAGGATTTTCTAACGGGCCGGGGCTTTCCAAGCGGGAAACTCGGTGGCGAGCTGCTGGCGGTATTTTTCAGCCTCGGCCTTGTCGGCTTGCAGTTCGAGCACTTGGACGAGTTTCCACAGCGCGAGAGGCTTGAGTTCCCTGTCGTCCACGTTGAACTGGACGACGGTTTGATATTTTCCGGCGGCCATTTTCGCATCGCCTGCTTGGAGATCGAGATCGCCGTCGAGGATCTTGAGTCCGGCGCTGGTGTGGCCCTGGGGGCGAAGTGCGATGGCCTCGTCGGCGGATTTGCGAGCTTCCGGAATGCGCTTGAGGGCGAACAAAGCGCGACCACGATCTAGCAGTCCATCAGCTTTCCAGCCGGGGTTGTCTTCGACGGCGAGGACGTTATCCACGGCGGTTAGAGCGGCTGCGGGATCGCCGGCTTCGAGGCGGGCTTTGGCGAGGTAGCGCCAGATTTCCTTGGGAGTTTCACGGGGTTCTTTAGGATTGGCAACGAGGGCGAGCGACTTGGCAGCGGAGGTGAAATCGCCAGCGTTGTAGGACTGCATGCCGGACCATTGGATCGCCTGAAGAGGGATGTCCGCCTCGTAGCTGCCGGCGATGGCGAGATTGATTTCCGCAGCGAGTTTCGCGGGGTCTTGAGAGGCGAAATAACCGAGGACGAGCAACAACCCGGCGTGTTTGCCGTAAGCATCCGGACGGAGACTGCGGGATTTTTCGAGGTAACTCACCGCATCCTTGGCGGCGTTTGTTTTCACCAGACCCCAGCCGATCCAGTAGTTCGCCTCGCCTTGGAGGTTGTCGCTGAGGCTCTTGACGTTTTTCAAGAGTCCTTGATAGCGGACGATCATGTCCGGGATGTTGTTGTCCGCGCGGCGGAGGCGGGCGGACTCGAGCCATGCAAACGAGGTCAAGTCGTCGGGCGTGGCGGCGGTGGCAGTTAGACGGTCGAAGTCGGCGATGGCCTTCGCGGGATCGGCGACTTCGACGAAGGCCTTCGCGCGCTTGGCAAGGGCGGACGGGACGCGGGAGTCGTCGGGGTATTTGGAAATAAATTCGCCGAGCGAGCGGATCGCGCCTTGGGCATCGCCAGCTTCTGATAGACACCAGCCGCGCTGATAGAGCAGGCCGGGGCGGTTTTTTTCACTGACGATGCTGCCGTTGATCTCGCTGTAAACCTTAGCCGCAGCAGCGACCTCTTTGTTGTTAAACAAAGTTTCCGCCTTCATCATCAGCGCGGTGTGGATGCGGGGATCTTCCGGGCGCGACCTGCGGTAGAGCTGGAGGAAGGCGTCCACCTGGTCTGGCAAGTGGCGGCCTTCGATGTCGAAAAAGCACAGCAGCCGGTAATACGCGGCGTAGAAAGCCAGATCCGTTTCCGGCCTAACAATCTTCTCGACGTCGCGGAAAAGCTGGAGCGCCTCGCTGGGTTGCTTCAGGCGCATGTAGGCGCGGGCGGCGATCATCAAGCGGTTCGCCTCCTTGTCGCCCTCGGCCTTCATGGTGCTGCGGCGGAAGATCTCGATGACCTCGCGGTATTGCTTTTTAGCGAACAGATTGTTCATCAGCGCGGTCTGGGCGTCCGGGCGGAAATCTTCCATGCCGGCATTGCCGAGGACGAGCTGAAGGTATTTTTCCGCCAGCTCGAGCTTGCCGAGTTTGGTGGCGGTTAGAGAGGCATGGAGCGCGGCCTCGCCACGGATTTTCGCGGGATAGGGAGCTGCGATGACTTCCTCGAACAAAGTGAGCGCTTCCTGCAGTTTGCCCGCTTTAAGCGCCAAATGGCCGAGCGCGACCTTCGCCTGCGAGGCAAATAAAGCGCCGGCCGGATCCTCGACCACGCTTCTAAACGCGGTGATCGCCTCGCGATCCCGGCCTAGCAGGCGGTAGCAGTTTCCGGCCAGATAATTGCCGCGGGCGCGTTCTTCGGGCTTGGCGGCATTTGCAGCGAAGCGCTCGAACATCGGAACCGCGAAGGCATACTCGCCTTTGTTATAATGATCCGCCGCCAGCGTGTAAGCGGCGGCGGCGGCCCACTTGCCGTCGCCGAAGCGGTTCATCAAGGTGCTGAAACAGCGCTTGCCGTCGTCTAACTGGCCGGACTGATAGTAGCTATTCCCGAGATACCACCAGGCCATTTCGGCATTTGGATGATTGGGGAACGAGTTGAGATAGTCGTTAAAAATTTGGGCGGCGCGCTGGAAAGAGGCGATGCGGTTGTCTGGATTGGCGGCTGCTTGGGCAGCGTCGTAAAGGTTTTTCCCGCGCTGGAAGTAGTCGTTTCCGGCATCCGCGTTTAAGCCGGGATTGACGGCCTCGGCCTTTGGAACTTGGGCGACCAGCGGACTGGAAGCCAGGATGAGGAGTGCAAGCGCGCGTTTCAAGATGCGTGAAGAATGGTCCGTTGCGGGAGGTTTGCCAAGCGAATCACTTGGAGGGAGGTGCCGGTTCCGGGAGTTGGGTGGCGAAGGAAATATTCCAAATGCCGGCCTTCTGGCAGGTATCGATGATTTCGACAATCCGCTGATAGGCCACGCTGCCATCGCCGCGAATCCGGACGGGCTGGTTCGGGTATTGTTTGGCAATGGCGGATAGCTTGTCGAACAACTGCTGCCGATCCACCGCCAAGCCCTCGACCCGGATCACACCGGTGGCCAGCACATTGATGATGATTTCCCCGCGCACGCGCTCGGGTTCCGCGCCTTCCTGGGCGGTCGGGACGGAGACGTTGAGCTCGGTTTCCGACTTGGTGAACTGCCAACTGATGATGAAAAAACTCAGCAACAACAGCAGGATGTCGATCATCGGAGCCAACTGAATGGCAATCGCCGGCGGCATGCGGTTGGAGAATTTCATCCCAGAGTCGGTTAGATGCCGTGAAGGTCGGGCCGTTCACCGGCGAGGGGCGAGGCCACGGGCATGATATAATCCTCGCGGCGCTGCGGCGGCGCTGGGTGTGGCTGGGGCGGTTGGCGCTCGAACTGACCTTGCAGCAGGGCAATGAAATGCGTCGCTGCGGCTTCGAGCTCGGAGATGTATTTCTGCACCCGGCCCCGGAAAATCGAGTAGAAGGCCAGTGCTGGGATGCTGATCGCAAGCCCGCCGGCGGTGGCGATCAAGGCTTTGGAAACGCCCTCGGCCAAGCCCATTTGGCGCACGCCGGCGACTTCCCCCGAGGAAATTTCGATGAATGCCTCGATCATTCCGAGGACCGTGCCGAGCAGCCCGACCATCGGGGCAATCGCGCCGATGTCTGCTAGATAGGTGATCCGCGAGGTGAGCAAGCCGGCCTGATGGGAGCCCTCGGCTTGGGCGACTTCGCGGACGTTTTCAAACGCGGTGCCGGGGTTGGCGTTGATGAAGTCGAGCGTTTTTTGGGTGATGCGAGCCATGCACTCGTTGCGGTGATGGCTGAGGGTGATCAGGCCAAGATAATCACGCTTGCGGATCATCGACTCGGTGGTGTTCATGAATCGATCGCTGACGATCGCATTGCGGCGGATCGTGAGCAGGAAAATCAGGATCAGCAGCACGGTGATGACCGACATCACGCCGAGCGGATACATCATGATTCCGCCCTTAGCGAGGATTTCGAGAAAGTTCATTTCCTTAGCGACCGGCACCGGAGTGACAGGGGCGGCGGCAGCGAGGAGCGCGGAGAGGAAGAATCCCGCGACGGAGAAATGGCAGCACTTCATGAAGGTGTGGGAGTCTATGGATCTGTGATGCGAACGCAAGCCCTGCAAGCGGGTGCGCCTGTTACGCGCGAGATGGCGAGATCTTTCCCGTTTGGTCCCGCCACAGCCAAGGGTGCGCTCAAATGCTGGGCTTTTCCCGGGCACCGCCACCGC
>JAYVEJ010000228.1:0-2005 GCA_043748885.1 Luteolibacter sp.
GGTTTTAGGTCTCGGGGGGGAATTATCGGTTCCGGCGGCGGATGGCAAGAGTCTGAGTCAAAAAATATCAGATTCTGGCAAACTCGCGGCGGATGGGAGAGAAGCCGCTAACGGTTTTCCGGTTCAAAGGTCGCAGTTCTGATGACAGCCGCTCGCGGAAGTTGTGGAAAAAACGATGCAACGGTCTAACACGGCACCGCCGCACACCCGCCCGCCCGGCCAGATTACCGAGTCGCGGATCGCCGCCCCGGCCTCGATCACCGCTTCGGGACCGACCACGGATCGCTCGACGACTGCGCCCGCTTCGACGTTCGCTAGCGGGTGGATCAGCGGGCCGAGAGCGAGCTCGCGATGCGCCTGGAGGTAAGATTCGCGGTCGCCCAGATCGAGCCAGACGCCCTCGTCAAGGACGACGACACCGAGCTGGCCAGTTTTTGCCAATTCAAGAAATGCCGGGATCACCGAGATTTTTTCCGCCGCTGGAATCATCTCAAGGAAAGCGGGACTCACGCAGTAAATCCCGGTGAACAAGTGAGTG
The DNA here is from genome assembly GCA_043748885.1 of Luteolibacter sp. GTDB lineage: Bacteria > Verrucomicrobiota > Verrucomicrobiia > Verrucomicrobiales > Akkermansiaceae > Luteolibacter. Next base: position 539 of record JAYVEJ010000228.1, read on the forward strand.
CCTGCGACCCGGCCTAGCAGCTTGTGGATATCGGTCACGCGGGTGCCAGAAGGATCGAGCGCGATGTGTTGGGCGGGCCCCTCGGAACGCACGGCCAGCGTCACCGGCAAGCCGGACGCCTCATGCGCGGCGATGAGTTTTTTCAAAGGCAGCGTCGAAAAAATGTCGCCGTTGTGGACTAACAACGAATCGCCGCCCATCCACGCCGCGATGTTTTTCAAGCCGCCGCCGGTTTCTAGCAGGACCGGTTCGTGAAACAAAGTCACTTCACGTCCCGCGCCGAAATCGTTCCACGCGGCTGGCAAATGGTGAGTGTTGATCGCGAAACGTGTGATCCCGGCCTGCTCACAAGCCGCCATCGCCCACTCCACCAGCGGGCGATGAAACAACGGCACCAGCGGCTTGGGCAGCCGATCTGTTAGCGGGCGCAAACGATTGCCGAGTCCGGCACCGAGGATGAATGCTTGGTTCACGCGCCGTCCTTTGACGGGCAGCGCGGCAGATTTCAAGTCCGGGGTGGGATGAGTTTGCACGAGAATGCACAAAGATTCCTCCCCCCACTTTCAGTCACACCCGAGCGCAGTCCAAGTCTGGACAAGCTGCGATTCCCAAGCGACAAGCACGCACCGCAGGATGCCGCCGGAGTTTCCCCATCGCTCGCCGTTGTGCGACTCGCACCGTGAAGAGGTGGCGAGTCTGGTGACCCATGCGGCAGGCGTGGTCTTCAGCATCGCGGCCTTGGTCACGATGCTGCTGCTGTCGGCCGGCGAGCCGCTCAAAGTCGTCTCGGCCGTGGTGTTCGGAACTTCGCTCATCCTGCTCTATCTATCATCCACGCTCTATCACTTCTTCACCTCCGCGCGCTGGAAGGCGCATTTCCAAGCGCTCGATCACGCCTGCATCTATCTGCTCATCGCCGGTTCCTACACGCCCATCACCTTGATCACCCTGCGTGGCACGACCGGTTGGTGGTTGTTCGGGACCGTCTGGTGCCTCGCCATCGTCGGCGTCTTGATCAAGACCCTGCGGGCAGGAAAAAAGGACCACTGGGTTTCCACCACCCTCTATCTGACGATGGGTTGGCTGATCCTCTTCGCCTTCGGTCCGCTGATCCGTGGCTTGCCGATGGCCGGCGTCTGGTGGCTCGTCGCCGGTGGTTTCACCTATTCGTTCGGGATTGTTTTCTACGCGTGGAAGCGGTTGCCCTTCAACCATGCGATCTGGCATCTGTTTGTGTTAGGCGGTAGTGCCTGCCATGTGTTGGCGGTGGCTTTTTATGTGCTTGCTTGAGCCGGGAGAACACGGGTCTGATATTCTCCTCGCCGAGACCCCTGAACGACCGCGGAATATACCAAATCGGCACGGTAGCCGGATTCCTATCTAGCTGATAGTACCAAATCGGCACTCCCCCACCCATCGTTAGAAAACAACAGAAATTTTCTTTGACAATAGGGGGGGGGGGGGGGG
>JAYVEJ010000229.1:0-2004 GCA_043748885.1 Luteolibacter sp.
AACTGTCTTGAGAATTGGACAGCGATCCAGCGGGACTTGGCAGAAGGAAGCCGCAACCGGACACCGCGAGTTAAGATCCTCTTAAGTTAGCGCTTATGGGAGCTGGCCCCTTCGGGAAATGGCTGGAACGCAAGGGGATTTTCGCGGTCCGCAAGCTCACGCCCGAGTCGATGACGCCCGCCAAGGCGATCAAGGGCATCACCGACCATGCGATCATTTGCGGCTACGGCCCGGTGGGGCGCGCCCTCAACGAAGCTTTGAAACGCTGCGGCGTGGACACGCTGGTGATGGAGCTGAACTCCGACACCGTTAGAAAATTGAAACGCGATGGCCAACCCGTCTTGTTCGCCGATGCCACGCACTCAGAGGCGCTCGACCTCGCCGGCATCCAGCGCGCGCGTTTGGTCGCTTTCACGTTTCCCTCAGTGACCACCACTTGCATCGCCGTCCCGCTCGTTAGAGAGCGAAACAGCGGCATTTTTATCTTCGGGCGGGCGAAATTTCCCGCTGAGGTCAAGCTGCTGCGGGCGCTCGGCGTGCAAGTCATCCACGACGAACGCGAGAGTGCAGTGGCCATGGTGCGGGCCGCGATTTCCTCCTACGAACGCGCCGACATCGACCCTGAAGAAGTCGTCGGCGACACCATGGAGGAGTGAGCCGCGTCACGTCGTTGCTCGAACCAGCCGCCATGACAGAACGCGACCCTCCCGCGATCGGTGAAGAGCGACTGCAACTCGAGCTGCTTATTCACGCACAGGCCCGCCATGCTCAATGCGAATATGAGCCAGATTTTCACCTTTCGTCCGAGCCACACCGCCGATAGGGCAGATGGCGGCATCGCTACCTCACCGCCCCGATCCTGCTTAACGGCAAATGGACCGACCTCACCCGCAGCCCCCCGGCCTCACCGGCATCTGGACGGATTCCGAGGTGTGCTTATCTAACGCCCCCCCAGCGGCTGGATTCTTGCGCAACACTCCTCCATTGCCACGGACCATGCCGCCGTCATGTTGGAGGGGAAACCCGGGAATGCAGTTCTCGCGCCCGAAGCGACCGGGGTGGGTGAGTTGTCCATCGGTCTTCTTGAGAAATAAGCAAATGATCCGGTGGCATCGGGTGACGACACCACCGGCTCCGTGGATCCGCTCAGTTCACCGCCGTGATGACGAGGGTGCGGACGCTGCCGGTGGTGGTGCCTGTGGCGTTGGACACGCGGGTGCGGAGTTTCGCGCTCTGGCCGGCCGCGAAGGGGCCGAGTCCGTTGCCACTGGGATCGGCGACGACGCTGTGGGTAAAATCCGCATCCGTGCCGGTGACCAGCCACTCGAGAGTGTTGGTGGCGGTGCCGTCGAAGGTGCTGTTTTCGTAGCTCACCAGCAGGTGCAGGTGGTCCGTGCCGCCTTGGAGGATGCTGCCCTCGCCACTTGCGACAGTGCCGGGGCCGGCGTGGGGTGCAGGTGGTCCGTGCCGCCTTGGAGGATGCTGCGGATGCCGAGAGTGCCGGGCAGGTCGGAGCCCTCGGTTTCGATTTGGCCCAAGGCGGTGGCAAGTGCCGGATTGTCCCGCGCCTCACTCTGGAGCTTGCTGTAAAACCGTTTGTTCGGGCGGTCCACGGCGGTGGCGACCACGCGCAAGGAAGTAAGGGACTCGGTCACGTCCGCGCTGCGGTCTTCGAGCGTTTGGCCGGGGCCGGGCTGGGTGGCCATCGCAGCGGTGAGCTGGGCGACGCCCTTGCCGCCACTGGTCACGGGGGGCGCGGCGGGGTTTTGCCAACGAGGTAGGCGTTGATTTTGCCGCGGGCGTTCACCACTTTTTTGCCACGTTCCAAGGCGCTCTCGGTGGTGGGCCATTTTCCGGCGCGGGTGGCAGGCGGATGGTGAACTCGCTGAACAAGTCTTGTGGACTCAATGGATTTGCTCCCACGTCTCTGGGGATGAGTCGAAATTTTTCAGACCGGCTCGCGAATCTATAATAAGGCGATGACTTCATTTCCCTGCACCAAGC
>JAYVEJ010000230.1:0-5437 GCA_043748885.1 Luteolibacter sp.
TCCAAAAATCCTCTTGCCCCACCCGAGTCCCGCCGATAAACCTCCGCCCCACCCGAAAGGGGCGTTAGCTCAGTTGGTAGAGCACTTGCATGGCATGCAAGGGGTCAGCGGTTCGAATCCGCTACGCTCCACTTTTTTGGTTTTCAAAGAGTTACGATTTCAGAGATTGCCCCTTGTGACCTCAAGTGTGACCTAGTCGGAAAATTTGACATTCCTCACCGACTGCCCCTCACCCCGTGTCCAGCCGCGCATGCGACGGACGAAAAGCCTGACTCAGGGTATTTTCACGCCATGGAGTTCAATTGGAAAGGAACCGGTGATCCTGATGAAGCTGGCTGAGGGTTGCACGCTCCGAGCGGTCAATCCCAGTCGTAGAGCATTGGTTGGGAAAAGATGGCGTTGACGGCGGCGGACAGCGCCTCGTATTCACCATCGGTGAGATCCCCAGTGTCGCCTTTGAAGTAAGTATCCAGAAACACGACCTGCACGGCTTGGTCCATTTCCTCTGCACGGTAGATCAGCCGGTAGCCGCCGCTCTTGCCCGCGTTCAGTCCTGGCACCTGCAGGCGCATCTTCCGCAGGTCTTGAAAACGGGGAATAGATGCACCGGCTCAGGCGGACAACCCTACGACAACCTCTAACACCGCGAAAGCGGCCGCAACGTCACCAAACACATCCCTCGCGAACAGCCTCCCAACGTCCAAAAACTCATTGCCGCCTACCAGCCCGAAGCCGGGAGAAATCCGCAAAGGCCGCCCGTCGCTGGACATCCGAGGCATTTTCGGCTTCTTCACCCTGCGGCGGAACTCTTACTCACAACTCACCATCCGACCTCGATTTTGAGGAAGGGGTGCGCAAGTTTAATTTCCTGTGATTCGGGAGTTTTTGGGAAGTTGGGGGGCGGTTAGGGTTCTGGGATGTCGGCGATGTGGACGCTGATTTGTTCCTTGCGGGTGAGGCGGAGGCGGAGGCGGCGGTGATGATTTTCCAAAGTTTCGGCGGGGATGTCGGGAGACACGTTCGACGCTACTTTCGACGCGGACGAAGATGCCGTGACCTTCAGGCGCGTCGCCACCCAGTGTGACTGGTTGGCCATTCTCGCCGAATGTCCGGTTTCGATGGATGATGTGCCGCCACGCCGCAATGAATTCGCCGCCCACCGGAAATGATGAGCTGGTTTCTCGATACCGACGCCCTGAGCCAGCCGACCAAGAAAAACGGCAACCCGCAGGTGATTGGATGAGAGGGATTTTAAGCGACCCGGCCTCAAGGTTTTTAATCCATTCAAGAGTGTCTGACCGCGCCGGGCTTGACGTGGGGAAACGATGATAGAACCTCGCCGCCTGTTGGCAGCTTCACCCGACATTTCATTATTTCTCGGGGACTCCCGGTGGAAGGATCGTTTCGACGACGAGATCCTTGCTGCTGCGAGTCCGCTGCTGGGCAAAGTGAAGGATTTGCGGATCGAGGAAACGGCGCCGGGATCGGTGAGTCTGATAGGCAGCGTCGGCAAGGATGAGACCGAGGTGAACCTCTGGCAGGTGGGGCAGCGGTGGGAGTTTGAGACGTTTTGCTCGTGCGAGATCGGCAATTTTTGCCACCACGCGGCGGCGGTTCTAACCAACGTGGCGAAGGAGCGCGATCCGGCGAGATTGCAGGGCAGAGGAGTGGCCGGGGCAGTGGCGGCGGCACTGCCAAGCGCCCGGGAATTGATGAAAGATCCGCCGCCGGATTTGCCGCGCATCAGGCTGGAGCCGCGCTTCGAGCTGCGGGTCACTCGCGAGCCGGTGGACAAGGCGACGCGGCTGCTGCTCCAGTCGTTAGGCCAGCCGGACCCGGATTTTTGGATTTCCGCCGAGGCGGAGGTGGTTTACGGCACGCATCGTAGTTCGCTGCGGGCCAGTGCGCCGGATTGGATCAGCGCGATCACCCACGACGGCCAGGCAGCGATCCTTCAGCACGACGCGGCGGCGGAAAATGCCGCCACCCAACAGCTCCGGGATACCGGGCTTTCCTCGCTGCAATCGAACTCCGCGTGGCAGTTTCTCCTCAACCTCAAGTCCCGCGAATCCAGCCGCGGCAAGGGGCCGGACCGTTGGTTTCCCGATCCCAGCCGGGTGCCGACCGACACCTTCTGGCACCAATTCCGCGGCGAAATGGTCGGACGGTTAGAGTTGCTTGGCTGGCACGTCACCGTCTCGGACAATGTCGGCCACCGCGTCCACGAGGCGGATCCGGCGCGGTGGGAGAGTTCGATCAACCCCGGCGATGGTGGCTGGTTCAGTCTATCCGTCGGCTTCGAGGTGGCGGGCCAGCGCTACGACTTGCTGCCGATCCTCGCCGGGCTGCTAGAAAACGATTTCCTTGAGGAAACTCTCGACCGCCCGGACAACGGCCACATCTACGCGCCGCTGCCGGATGGCGATGCCCTGAAGTTGCCGATCGGGCGGGTGCGGAAAATCCTCAATCATCTAGCAGCGTTGATCGACCCGCGATTTCCCGACAAGGCGCGGCTGCACGCGCTGGATGCCGCCTCGTTGGCCGGGCTGGGCGGGTTGGGGATCGAAACTCCGCCGGACCTCAAGGAGCTGGCGGCGAAGCTCAAGGACTTCTCCGGCATCGACGCGGTGCCCATGCCCACCGGCTTGCAGGCGACCTTGCGAGACTATCAGCTCGCCGGGTTTCACTGGATGCAGTTCCTCGCCCGTCACGGGCTTCACGGGATTTTAGCCGATGACATGGGGCTGGGAAAAACGCTCCAGACGCTCGCGCATATTTTAACAGAGAAACAAACCGGGCACTCGCGTGGCCTGCCCACACTCGTCATCGCGCCGACTTCCGTCGTCCCTAACTGGCGGGCCGAAGCACTCAGATTCACCCCAAGCTTGCGGGTGCTGGTGCTCAATGGGCCGGAGCGGAAGAAGTATTATCGCTCGATTCCCCACGCCGACATTGTTCTAACGTCGTTCGCGTTGCTCCAGCGGGACATCGAAAAACTGGCAGCCGTGCCGTTTCACCTCGTGGTGCTGGACGAGGCGCAATACATCAAAAATCCCCGCTCGAAGATGGCGCAAGCGGCCTGTAAGTTAGATGCCCGAAACCGGCTTTGTCTATCAGGCACGCCAATCGAAAATCACCTCGGTGAGTTATGGAGTCTGATGAATTTCCTCGTCCCCGGCTTCCTCGGCACGGAAGACGCGTTCAACAAACGCTTCCGCACGCCCATCGAAAAAGACGGCGACGCTGAGCGCAATGCAGTGCTGAAGGAGCGCGTCGTCCCCTTGATCCTGCGCCGGACCAAAGACCAAGTCGCCAAGGAACTGCCGCCTAAGACCGAACTCGTTCACCTAATAGAACTCAACACCAGCCAGAAGGATCTTTACGAAACCGTGCGTGCCACCATGGACAAGCGGGTGCGCGAGGCCATCGCCGCGCGCGGAATCGGCCAATCGCAGATCGTGTTTCTTGATGCGCTGCTCAAGCTCCGCCAGATCTGCTGCGATCCGCGGCTGCTGCCAGAGGACTATCAGCACGGCGTGCTGGAGAGCGCGAAGCTCGATTTCCTAACGGAGCTGCTCGCCCTGCTGATCGAGGAAGGTAGGCGCATCCTGCTATTCTCGCAGTTCACCACCATGCTCGGGCTGATCGAGGCGCATCTGGTGAAGGAAAAAATTCCCTATCTGAAACTAACCGGTGCATCCAAAGACCGCGGCAAGCTGGTCGAGGATTTCCAAAATGGCAAAGCCCCGGTCTTCCTCATTTCCCTCAAAGCCGGCGGCACCGGCCTCAATCTAACTGCCGCCGACACCGTCATCCACTACGACCCCTGGTGGAACCCCGCCGCCGAGGCGCAGGCGACGGACCGCGCCTACCGAATCGGCCAGCACAACCCAGTCTTCGTCCACAAACTGCTCTGCCAAGACACCGTCGAGGAGCGCATTCACAAGCTCCAACAGGAAAAAGGCAAGCTCGCCGCCGGCATCCTCGCCGACGCCGACATTTCCAACCGCCTGGACGCGGTGACGGTTAGGGCGTTGCTGGACCCGTGAATGCGGTCCTAATAATTGGCCTGACTTACCCGCTTTCCTGCTGAAATTCTCACGCGACTTCGAGTGCTTCGGACGACCGCCTTCGCTAAATCGATTGAGGTGTCAGCCAGAAATGAGCGATTTGGAAATGTAGATACGGATATCAATTCTTGGATGACCGCTTTGCATGCGATAGCCAAAGGCGAATACTTAAATTGGGGCGAAATCTGTCGGCGGTCACCCAAAGCGCACCAACCGATAGTCACATGTTAGGATTCAAAGTCTCCGGGGGGTACCAGTTCCAAATAACAGACATTGATGCTCCATTGCCCTGATCTGAACCCTTGCTTCGCGACATAGCGTTACCTGCGATATTATGACGAAACCTGAACTTTTCAGCGAATGCCAGCACTCGCAGCGGGCACTTTTGTTGGCGGGCTTGATCCATGTGATGATAGCCGTGGTGGTCGGGCTGTGGACGGGAAGTGATCGGCAAAGGGGGGGATGTGCCAGCCAAGAGAGAGTCACCACGGGCGTGAAATTGGATTCTGTGAAGAGCAAGGAAGCGGCAGGTGAAGGGAATGCGACAGGCGATGGCAGGCGGATTGAGGAAACAGTGGTTAGCGGCGGTCACCGAAAATCGCTCCAAGTCCGGGCGAAGGCGGCAATGCTGGCGGTGCTGGCGGTGCTGGCGGTGTTGGCGGTGTTGGCGAGTGAGAAAGCCGACGGTGTGGTGGATGCGCGACGCGGAATTAGAGGAAGTTCTGAACTTGTTAGGCCTGCAAAAATCCGCCAAGTGAGCCCGGAGCGCCTTGGCCAAACCCGCATGGCCTGCCCGCTTCTATGCACACCACAAATCACGGGCTTTTTCCTCACTCCACCGCGGTTTCAGCAGGGACCATGCCCAACAGTTTTGATCTGTAATTCATACGGCAAACATCCTCATCCACAGAGCCTAAACCCATCTGGAGTTAACTGCTTGCTCCCTCCCACCCGAAAATGACTCGCCAAAGCGGAGGGTCCAAGACCTCATCACGCCGTGCCGCAGCCTGTTTTCGAAATCCACCAAGCGCGGGTCTGGCGCGGCGACACGCTTGCCCTGCGGGACTTCTCGCTCCGCCTCGTCCATGGCGAAAGCGTGGCGATCCTCGGCCCTAACGGCGCGGGCAAAAGTTCATTTCTCAAACTGCTCACCGGAGAAGTCCGGCCCGAGGCGGACCCGGCGACGACCTGCCGTTTGTTCGGCGAAGATCTGTGGTCGTTGGAGGAAATCCGCCACCGCATCGGCGTGGTGATGCCGGAGGAGGTCAGCCGCTTTGAGCCGGAGGAAATCACCCGCGACGCGGTGCTCTCGTCGTTGCGCGGTGCCTACGGGCGTACCCGCGAGATGCGGTTTTCTCTAGCGGAAA
>JAYVEJ010000231.1:0-5423 GCA_043748885.1 Luteolibacter sp.
CGCACCGTCGAGTGCGGCGGCTGCGAGCACCGCTTCCGGATCGACGACGATGTCATTGTGCGCGGGCGCAAATTCTACCCCGGTGAGCGGGACGGTCACGGCTTGAATCGTTTTCAACGGGTCCCGCTGCCGGGGGGCGAATCGCTGTTAGGGGTGCAGCCCATCCGCTACAGCTCCATGCCGGAACCGGCAGCCTTGGAGCCTGCGTCGCCGCAACGGACGATCGCGGGTGGCCTCGGTGTGCTCGGAATGATCTTGATGGCACTTTTGCTGATGTTTGGAGCCAGTCGGGGAGGGATGTTAGATGGCATGGTTCTAACTGACCGGCTGCTGATGGCGGGATTTGCGAGTCTCCTCGGCGTGATCATGCTCGTTTACGGCAATCCAAAAGCCCGACTGAAGGCACTTGGAGTGGGGTTGATTTTGAGCAGTTGCGTGGTGGCGGTGCCATTTTTTTTCAAAGTCGGCTCGGTCCCGCTCGAGCACCGGACTGTTAGTCCGCCGCGAAATCCTGATGCCTCGGCTGAGGTGAAACCGCTAGAATCCACGGAAGACAGCACCATTCTCGCCTTGCGGAATAAGATTGGAACCGGCCCTCTGGTTGCGGAGATCGACAAACTCGCCAAGGCCGGCCGCGGCAAGCGGGCCATGGGGCTGTGGCTCAGAGACCTGAGCGAGAGTAACAAGAATTTGGTGAAGGAATACATTCTCCGGGCGACGGGCGCGGACCCGACTTCCCACCCCTATCCGCGGGAAGGCGGGGACTATTTATTGGTCGTCACGGGAGTGATCCAATCTATCCAAGAACTCGCGCAATTGGCCTCAGTGCTGGGGAAAACTGAAAAAATCTACCCGGAAATCTCAGTCATCGAAGTGCGCGTGAACAATGAAATCTTCGTCGAAGGTTCGATTGAGAAGCTCTCAAAAAAGGACGATCCGGCGTTTTATGATTTGAACAAACGCGAGCTGGAAAGCATCGACTTGCAGCGAGTCAAGCGGGCGGTCCAGCGGCTCGCCGAAGCCGAGCCGAAACTCTATCGCACCGACATCACTCGCAAGCTCATCGCCCTCCTCGGGGAGGATGGAGTCGATTTCAAAGGCAACATTTGCGCCGCGCTGGCGGTCTGGTCTGAGCAACCCGGACCGGCCAGCGAAGCCGCGTTGGACTTGCTCAAAAAGCTCGTCGAGAAGAACAGTCAGATCCCGCCGGCGGTCGTCGCGCTCATCGTTAAGGAAAAGAATACTGCGGTGATTCCCATCCTTGATGAGCTTTGGTTTAAGAGTCCGATGGCTTGGGAGGCGCTTTACGGGGATCTCGGCCAGCCTGTAGAAGCCACCGTGATCCAGCGTTTCGCGGGAACTAAAGGGACCATCCGCTATTCCGCCGTGCGCCTCCTCGGGCGGGTGGGAGGAGCTGATAGTCTGCCAGTTCTGGCCACCGCGGCGATCACTGCCGACTCCGAATTGAAGGTTCTGGTAGAGCAGTCCCAGAAGTCCATCCGCACCCGCCTTGGCCAATAGGGTCGTGACGATGAAAACTTCTCACCCTGGAAGTGGAAATCGACTTGCCGTGAGTAGCAGATTCCTCAAGCCTCCATTGCCTCTCGTTTCACGCCAAGCTGGGATAATCCGGGGGGAGAATTCCAGCCGCGTGGGGCGGGGGGTCTCGGATTGCCAACGCAGTCCTATGGCTGATCGAACTCAGGAGACTCCCGCAATTGCCGCTCCCAGATGAATCGGCGGAACAGCACTTTCACCGCCGCCGTCAGTGGCACCGCCAACAGGGCACCCACAAATCCGCCGAGCACCAGCGACCAGAACAGCATCGAGAAAATCACCGTCAGCGGATGCAGCCCCACCGAGTCCCCGACGATTTTCGGCGCGGTCACCAGCGAATTGATCTGTTGGACGACCACGAAAATTCCCAGCACGCAGCCGACGTAGGCCCACGGCCCCATCCCAAATGGAGCGGCTCCGCGCGCGTGGAGGTAGGCGATGATGCACGCGGGTATCAGGCAGAGAATATTCCCAATGTACGGCACCACCCCGAGAATGGCCATGAACACCCCGATGAGCAGCCCGTAGGGCAGCCCGAAAATTGTTAGCGCGATTCCGACGAGGATTCCATCGATCGCCGCGACTAACACTTGGCCGCGGAAAAACGACACCAAATAGCCATTGATTTCCTGGAGCGTCTCCACCAGTTCAGTCTTAAAGCGCGAGGCTTTGAGCGGCACGTAATCATGCCAATGCGTCCGGATCGACGCGGAGTCCTTGAGGAAAAAAAACAGATAAACCGGCACCATGATCATGCCTAGCACCAGCCCGAGAAATCCAAACACCTTGGACGATCCGGCTGTCAGCCAAGTGCGTCCGGTCCTGAAAATCACGTCCAGGTTTTCCATCAACAGCCGTCCGCCGCGAGTCCGTGCAAAATCATCGAGCGATTCCTCGTCAGCCGCCAGCGGGTCCGTCACCACCGGTTTTCCCAGATCATCGGTCTCCGTTAGGATCCAGGAAATCGGCCCATCCTGATAGCGCTTGCGGAGATCATGAAGCGAGCGGGCGAGGGCAGGCTCGAGGTGTTCCGCAGCGTCGCCAGCGGGTTGGGTCTGCACTTGGGTGGTCTGCGGGCGAGATGATAGAAAGTCCTTCAACGCGCCGCGCCCGCGCAAGATGCCCGGTAAAACCGCCGCGACTAACAACGTCGCGATCACCAGGATTCCGAGAAAAAGCGTGATCACCGACCCCATCCGGCTCATCCCGCGTTTTTCGAGAAACACCACCACTGGGTCTAACACATAGGCCACGATCCCCGCCACGATCAATGGGATGAGCACCGGCTGGAGAAACCCGAAAACGTAGCCCAGCAGCCAAATCACTCCCACCAGCAAAGCCCCCAGCACCAGAATGGAAACCCCGGTGGCGGCGTTCCACAGGGTCTTTTGTTGGAAGAGGGTCGGATAGCGCATCGGTGCGTTTTATGACGGCTGCCGCCCGACTTACCAATTACAAATCGCCCGGATTTTCGGATGGAAAGGGTGAAAGCGAGAAATCAAGAGTCCTTAATAATTTAGAAACCTGTTGCTTGTCACTGGGAGCACGCGAAGCCTGCCCCGTCCGCGAGGACGCGTCTCCCTGATTCTGGCAGTCCACCGACTGCTAGAATCAGGGAGACAATTGAAAGACACACCCCACCATGAAAAAACGCAATCTATTCCACACCCGCAAGTCCCAGTCCGCCCCAAGAAGTCCGCGCGGCAGAGCCTCTCGTGAAAGGCGGGATGGCTTGATCGGTTCCGCCATGGCGGGAATCGGCCTGGTGTTTCTATCCGGAAACCTTCAGGCGCAGGCCGTCTCCTTGGGGGCGGCGGAAAATTTCACCCTCGTTAGTTCGCAAGGGCTCACCAACAACGGCCTCACGGTCATCTCGGGAAATGTCGCGCTCAGTCCGCTCACCACCATCACCGGCTTCACCTTCTCGACTCCCGCCGGCTTGGGAATCGTGAACGGAACGGTTCACTACAACGACGGTCTGGCCTCGCAAGCCCAAGCCGACTCGCTGACCGCTTACAACACCTTGGCCGGCAAGCCCTACTTGCCGGCCAATGACTTGACCGGCCTCGACTTGGGGGGAATGACGCTTGCTCCGGGAACCTACCATTTCGACACCTCGGCCGGATTGACGGGCAACATGATCCTCAATACCCAGGCCAATCCCAACGCGGTTTTCATTTTTCAAATCGGCAGTTCGTTGACCACTGCGGTGGGATCGTCGGTCACGGTGATCGGTGCGGGTGCGGGAAGCGACCCCAACGTGTTCTGGCAGGTTGGCAGTTCGGCCACTTTCAATACCAACACTTCTTTCACCGGCAACATTCTCGCCTTGGCCAGCATCAGCTTCGGAACAGGATCGGAACTGGTCAACGGCCGGGCGATCGCCCTCAACGGAGCCGTGACCCTTCTCGGCAACTCGCTCTCGGCCGCTCCCTTGGTGGAGGCTGCCGTCGGCCGCTTTTGGAACGGTTCGTCCAACCCTCTCTGGTCGTCCACCAACTGGTCTTCGACGGCCGCTGGCATCGACCAACTCAGCCTCGGGGCCAACGCCGACGTGGTTTTCTCGGTTGATTCCGGTGCTAACAACCAAACGACCGTCCTCGATTCCGATACCTCGATTTCGAGCCTGACCTTCAATGATTCCGCGGCGGTAACCATCGGCGGTAGCAATACCCTGACATTGACTGGAAGCGGGCTTACAAGGGGCATCAACGTCAACAGCGGTGCGGGACTTGCCACCATCGGCAGCAACCTGATGCTGGGCAACTTGTCCCAAGTCGTCACGGTCAACAATGCGGCCGGCCTGCTCATCCGTGGCGTGATCGGCGGCACCCACGGACTCACCAAAGCAGGAAACGGGGTCCTCACATTAACCGGGAGATCAACCTACAGCGGCGTCACGCTCGTCCAAGAAGGCACCCTGCAAATCGGCGATGGCAAGACGCCAAATTCCTCCATCGGCTCGTTGGATCCGGTTCTCATCACCAACCCCACTGGCCGGACCTCGGTCCTCGCCATCAATCTCAAAAGCGGAGAAACCTTTTACAACCTTGCCACCGACAACGGTCAAATCCGCTGGATCGCGGCGGGAACTAACACCCAGTCCTCCGCAAGCAGGTTCACCGGCAGCGGCAACATGCGGATCACCGCTGCGGGAAAAACCATCCTGCTAGGAACCAACACCTTCCGCGGCGGCACCACCATCCGCACCAACGGCAGCGTGGTCGTGGGGAATCCCACCGCCTTTGGCAGCGGCGTGCTGAACCTCAAGAACGGTCATGTGGATACTTATAAATCCGCGCTGCTCGGGATCCATGTCGGTGGCTACGTCCAAAGCGGCGGCGAGATCGGCCTGCATCTGCAAGGCACCACGGCCGGCAGTTACACCCGCTACAACGTCGCCGGAACGGCCAAACTCAGCGGCGGCAAGGTGTTTGTCTATGATGCCACCGGCAACTACGTTCCCCAAGGCGGCGACAAGCAGAACATCCTCCACACCACCGGTGGCTTGACCGGCAAGTTCGCCTCCGACTCCCCGTATTCCAAATTCTACAACGCGGAACTCGACCGCAATATCCTCTATCACCAGGGCGACACATTGCTCTATCCGACGGTTACCTACAAAGCCAAGGATGCCTATATCAAGTGGGTGCAAGGCTCGTTCAAATCGCTAACCGACCTTGACCTGTCGCCCAACCCAACCTCGGTGGCCGGGGTTCTCGATGGCTACCATGACATGCATCCCAGCGATCCCGAAGGCCTAGTGGCATTTCTCAACGGCCAGAACATCGCCGATCTACCCGGCCTGTATAGCCTGATCGCCCCCGACGAGCTAACGGCGATTTTCCAGATGGGATTCTCGGCCG
>JAYVEJ010000232.1:0-1997 GCA_043748885.1 Luteolibacter sp.
GGCGCTGGATCGCATGAAAAAGGGCGAAGGCATGTTAGGCGCATTTGCGACTGACAACGACGTCGCGCTCGACTTCAAATCCTTCATGCGAAATCTCCGTCAATACGGAATTTTCCGTTACAAGGACAGCGTGTCCAAGCCGCCGGAAAAGGCCGATGGCAAGCCACCGCGCTTCGGCGGCAGGCAGCACTGAGGGGGTTAGGAATCGCGCCCGGCTTCCTCCAGCGACTCTAGCAGCGCTTCAAACACCTCGGGCTCAAGCGCACGGTTAGGCGCGACTTTCAGACAACTGTCGAACCATTTTCCCAGCACGGCCCTCCGCCCGGGCGGAAATCCTCGGGTGAAGCCACTGTCGCTGCCAGCCAGCGATTCTTCGTCGCGGCGGCCATGCGCACGGGCAAGCATGGCGCGGTAGCGGGTGAGCACCCCGTCTAGCAAAATCCACGGAAAGTTCGGATTCTTCGGCGGTCCCATCGTTAGAGATTTGCCTTCGCCAGTGCCGAGCTTCACTCCGCCCGTGAGAGAGATCCGCAGGTCGGGCAGATTGCCGCCCTTGAACCAAGCCGCCCCGCCACCTAACAACGCGCCGATCGCGGTGCCGGCACCGTGAGAAAAAAACACGGTGCTGATGTCGATGGCCAATCCTGCCGAGGCACCGAGTGCGGACGCGACTGCGACGAGTTGCGTGCGGCTGAGGCCGAACTTGGTCCAGGTTTCCCGGCTTTCTAGGTCGATGCCTTGGAACGCTTCTGGGCGGGTGTCCGCCTTGAGCAGGTGATGCCGATAGATTTTAAGAAGCCCGCGGAAACAAGTGAGTTCGAGTTCCGCGAGTGCGGTGAAATACTGTTTAGAGAGCAGTTCGGTCTTTCTCTGGCGGCGCGACGGCACTCGCAGATCGCGCTCTTCCAGGGTGGCACGCAGCCGCAACTCGAGCGCGGTTTCCAGGAACGTGATCACCGTTTCCGCCGCTTCCTCGCGCCGCCGCAGCCACTCCCCCTCGACCAGCCGGATAGTTTCCTCCAACAGCTCGCGGTGGTTCTCCTCGATCTCTAGCAGCGCCCGTAGCAACCGCAGCCGTTCGTCAAAGCGGGCGTGGTGCGCGTCGAAGGTGCGGACCAGATTGAAGGCACCGCCGAGCCGGGTTTTCCAGGCGTCCTCGTCGGGGCCAGTGGCATCCGCACGGCGGTTGAGCAGCGCGAGACGGGGCCGACCGGTCCAGCGCAAGATCTCCATTTCTGCGAGGAAATCGTCGCGCAGCGGCTTCGCTGGATCGACGACGTAGAGGATGCCGGCACCGGCGAGTAGCGGCTCTAACAAGCGCTTCTCATCACCGAATTCCTCGCCCGCCTCGGCCACGAACTTCCGCAGCGACTCAAGTCCGGGCGTGCCCTCGCCATGGAGGCGCTGGATGGCCCGCAGTGCTTCCACGGGCCGTGAAAACCCCGGAGTGTCGATGAAGCGGACGCACTCGCGGTCGCCGAAAACCACCCGGTGCGGCTGGCAGCGGGTGGTCTCGCCTGGCGTGGGGCTAATCCTAACAAGCTCGTTGTCATCGATCTCTAACAACGTGGCGATCACGGCGGATTTCCCCATGTTCACGCGGCCGACGACGGCAAAAGTCGGGACATCCTGTTTGCCGGAATCGTTCATGGAACCTCTTGAATGGCGGCCAGGTTTTTGATTTCGATCTCGGGTCGGCGTTTGGAACTTGGAGTGTTGACCTTGCCACGGAGAGTGACTTTTTTACCAATGAATTTCTGAAGCGACTCCAGATTCATCTCGGCGGTTAGATCCTTGCGCAGGATGTAGCCGCGTGGCTGATCCTTGGCTGCGGGCTTGGAAAACTCCAGATAGAGTGTGGCACCCTTGCCATTGTCGGAGAAGTGGACGTCCGCGAGGCGACCTGCTAACTGGACTTCCGCGTTCTTTTTTTCCAACAGCAGTTCGCGATCACCCACCTCGAACAAGCTGCTAGGACTTTCAGGCGCTAGCGATTG
>JAYVEJ010000233.1:0-13875 GCA_043748885.1 Luteolibacter sp.
TGATGGTCGGCGCGAGTTACAAACTGCCCGGAATTTTCAAGGTTCCTTCTCGGTTCCATGCACCGTAGCCTCCGGCGTTTGAACCAAGCCTGACCATGAAGCCACCACCGCTCGACAATACGATTCCCTTCGCCCGCCCGAATTTTAATTTCCCGGCCTTCTCACCCAAGTGGCTGATCATCGCGCCGCTTGGGGTGTTTTTGTTAGTCGGGATTTTCTCATCCTACTACACCGTCAGCCCCGAGTCCGAAGCGGTGGTGCAACGCTTCGGGAAATTTCAATACACCGCCAAGCCCGGCCTGCATTTCAAGCTGCCCTGCGGCATCGACACTGCGACGATCGTTCCAGTCGGTCGCCAGCTCAAACTTGAGTTCGGCTTCGGCACTCCCGGTGCCACTAATCCGGATCAATCGAGCGACGAGGCCAACCTCGAACGCGACATGGTCACCGGCGACCTCAATGCCGCGCAGGTCGAGTGGATCGTCCAGTATGGCATCTCATCGCCCGAGAAATACCTGTTTCAATTCCGCAATCCCGGCTCCACCCTTCGCGACCTAACGGAGAGCGTGATGTGTGAGGTCATCGGCGACCGCACGGTGGATGAGGTTCTAACCATTGGGCGGACGGAGATCGCGCTGGAGTCACTCAAGCGGCTCAAGGCCATTCTCGTCACGCTGGATATGGGCATTACCGCCGAGCAAATCCAGCTCAAGAACGTCCATCCGCCTGCACCGGTGCAGCGCTCGTTCGATGAAGTGAACCGCGCCCAACAGGAACGCGAACAACTCATTAACGAAGCCAATGGTGACTACAACCGCGTCATTCCCAAGGCCAAGGGCCTCGCCGACCAGCGAATCTCTGGGGCCGAGGGCTTCGCCGTACAGCGCATCAACGAGGCCGAGGGCGATGTCGCCCGCTTCACGCAACTCCTCATCCAATACGACAAAGCACCGGCCATCACCAAACAACGCCTCTATCTGGAAACCATGAACGAGGTGCTCCCCAAGCTCGGCTCGAAAATCATCATCGACGAGGACGCCAAGCAATTCCTCCCGCTCATGAACCTCAAGTAAACTGATAGATATAACTCCCTTCTCACCCTTTCCAAGCTCATGAAAATCATTCCCATCCTTTCCGCCATCCTCGTTGCGGTTCTCATCATCGTTTACAGCAGCGCCTACACCGTGGATGAAACCGAGCAAGTCTTCATCACCGAATTCGGCAAACCCGTCGCCACCAAGAACACCGATCCCGCGAAAAACGAGGCGGGTCTGCATTGGAAAAAACCTTTCATCCAACAGGTCAACCGGATCGAAAAACGCATCCTCGAATGGGATGGCCCCGCCACCGAGATGACCACCCGCGACAAGCTCTACGTCACCATCGACAACTTCGCCCGCTGGCGGATTTCCGATCCACAGGTCTATTTCACCAAGCTCCGCAACGAGCGCACCGCGCTCTCCCGGCTCGACGACATCATCGGCAGCGAGACTCTCAGCGTCATCGCCTCGCATGATCTTATCGAAGTGATCCGCAGCGACAAGGATCGCAAACCCGCCCGCGACGAAGCTCTAACTGCCGCTAACTCTAACCTTGGCCTCCTCCCGCCCATCCAGTTCGGCCGCAGCACGCTCGACCAACAAATCCTCGCCGCCGCCCAGCCCATCGTCCTCAAATGGGGCATCGAGTTGCTCGATGTCCGCTTCAAGCGCATCAACTACAAGTCCGGCGTCATCGACAAGATCTACGCCCGGATGGCCTCCGAGCGCAACCAGATCGCCGACCGCTTCCGCTCGGAAGGTGCTGGCGAAGCCGCAAAAATCATTGGCCGCAAGGAGCGCGACCTCCTCCAAATCCAATCCGAAGCCTACCGCAAGGAGCAGGAAATCAAAGGCAAGGCCGACGCCCAAGCGACCGGCATTTACGCCCTTGCCTACAACTCCAGCCCCTCCGCCGCAGACTTCTATCAATTCGTCAAAACTCTTGATACCTATCAGAAGACTCTCGGCAAAGACACCACCACCATCTTCACCTCCAACAGCGACCTGTTCCGTCTCTTCAAACACATCGAAGCGCCGAAACCGTAAGGGGAAGGGACGTCTTGTCCCCTCGTCGTTGCAGGAAATCCCGCGGGTCCAGCTCCGGTTTAAGCCATCCCGTGGTCGCTTGCATCGTTCTTTGCCTGCGCCACGCCTTGCGTTAGCGCGCTGTCTCAAGCCTTCGCCTCCACCACGGCGAGTTTCGTATTCCGATACTCCAACACGTAGTCCGCCGTTTGGGCCTTGCCCCGTTTCCCGTGACCTTCGATGCGTCCGAGCGTGATCGATTTCCGGCTCGGGGAGGTAGTTGTTGGCAATAGCACCATCCTGCTTGCGGGGCACCGCGCAGCGCCAGTTCGTCAGGCCCATGTCGGGCTTCGCCGCGTCCACCCGCTCGTGGACGATTCTCGGCTGCGGTCTGGCAGGTGATGGCCCCATGCTGTTTCTGGACGGTCTTGAAAAACCGGATGCTAACGTCCTGCGTGGGATCGAAGTCGATGCTCGTTGCGTAGATGTTGTCCGTGATTTTCTGGGAGAACCGCCGCTCGGAAGTGCGGATGTCCTGAATCCGCTGCGTCAGTTCCTCGAAGTCATCGAAGCGCACATCCAGCTTCAGCTTGCCGTCCTCCGCTTGGTAAACGAGGAACAGGTCGCCGGGCGGTGGGGTGGGATTGCCCTCGTTGTAGGTGTGACTCGTCAGCGCCCGGCTCATGATCATGTCCATCCAGACTTCACCCTCTTCGATCAAGTCACGCTTGCATGCCAACCGGAACGCGTCCCGGCTACCGAAAATATTACCCACCGTTTGCTTTCCCATGGATGCCTGCCATCAATGAGGCCCATGTCAGCAAAAACCAAAAAGCAGTTCGGAGTTTGGATGGATACCCATCATGCAACCGTGATTGGTCGTGAGAATCTGGACGCCGATGAATTCTCGGTACTGGGCCACGCGAAAAACGCCGGACCCGGAAGCAACTCCAGCGAGAACGCATCGAACAATCTGGAGAAAACGCGCATGCAGCAGTATTTCAAGGAAATCACCCACCACATGCAGAATGCCGAGGAAGTGCATGTCACCGGCACGGGGACCGCGCAGGAACAGTTCATTCGTTTCCTGGGCGAAACTCCCCAGTTCAAGAATACCGTGACGAAGGAAAGCACGTCGAACCGGATGAGCGATGAAAAGCTGGTGGAGTTTGTGAGCGGCAAATTCAGTTAGGATCGAAAGGGGCGGTCCCGGCACAAGTGAAAGAGTGTTCGTCCACGCCTGAGCGGGACGAACACGCCAAATAAATTTCGCGGTCCGCGACTCATTTCCGCGCTGCGGGAAGAGCTGGAGCGCGAGGGAGTGGAGGCGGTGGCGGAGAAAACCGTGCCGTTTTGAAGAAAGACTCGGAGCGAGACGCTCCGAGCACGGCCTGCGGCGTGACGCCGCAGCTACTTGAGCGGGGCGGCGGCGAGCGTCTGGCGGCACCATGTTAGAGCCATCAACGAGTAGCCGGTGCCGTAGGCTTGATGGTAGTCATAGAGCGGATAGTCCCACCACGAGCCGTCCTTTTCCTGCCGCTCTAACAAGATGGTGGCGAGCTTCTCGGCGTAGGCGGCGTGTTTTTCCTTGGGTAGGAGTTTCACGGATTCGGTGAAATAGTAGATGCCGTAATAGTAGAAATACCCGGCGATCCGGAACTGTCCTTCATGCGGCACGGGGCGCTTGCGGACGTTGCTGAGGAAGCCTTCGCGGGCGAGAAAGCGGTCGGCCCAGGTGGTGAGAACTTCGTCGGTGACGGCATTTTCCCCGAAGACGCGGAGGGCGGCATTGCACGCTTGGGAGCGGGAAAGCGAGCCGGCGGGGCGGTTGATGTCCACTCGTGGACGCATCCGGTGACTGAAGGAGTAAGTGTAGGAAAAATCCGGCGTGCGCTGGTAGTTGATGCCGGCGATGGCGTGTTTGACGAGTTTGTCGTCGAGCTTCACGCCCAGGGTGGTGCGAGCCTGGTCCATGGCTAACAGGACGGTGGCGGTGGTGAAAGCGGTGGGCAGGCCGGAGGGTTTCTGGGTGGTGACTTCGTCGAAAACATCGAGGTAGCCCCAGCCGCCGTTGATGTCTTCGTAGCGATCGACGAGATCGACTTGGCCTTGAGCGAGACGGACCCAATCGGCTTTTTTCGCGGGATCGGACTCGCGCTGATAGAGGCGGGACATGGCGCGCAAGGCGTAGGCGTGGCCCCAGACATTGTAGGTGGTGGTGGGATCGGCGCGGCGGAGTTTCGGCAGCTCGGCGGCGGTCCAGGCGGCGGCTTTGTCGATGGCGGCGGCGGCCTCGGGGCGTGGGTCGGCGGCGTCGATCAATCCTGATAGCGCGAGGGTGGATGCGCCTGCGAGAAACGCTTGATGGGCACCGGGAAGCGGCGCGTAAATGTTAAGATCCTTGGTGAGCCGGGCGCTGCCCCACGAGCCGTTAGGGTTCTGATGGGTGAGCAGGAAATCGGCACCACGGCGGATGGAGGCATCGAGCGCGGCGGGGGTGATTTCGGCGCGGGCGAAGACGCAGGACAGTAAGACACAAGACGCAAGACGGAGAATGGAAGATGGCGACATCACGATCTCTTTTCTTAAGTCTTCAAGTCTTACGTCTTAAGTCTCTTCTCTACGGAACGACGATGACTTGGCCGGGTTCTAGGCCGCTTAAAATTTCAGTTTCCTCCTTGGAAACACGGCCACGCTTGACCGGGCGACGCTCGGTTTTGCCATCGGCGAGTTTTACCGCGACGGTCCAGCCGTTGGCCTCGAAGTCGAGAGCCTTGTTAGAGATGACGATGGCGGCTGGCTGCTGATAGGAAATCAGGCGGATCTGGGCAGTCGCCCCGGCGGCGGGGATGAGATCCTTGGGCCATGTGACGGCTAGATCGGCGCGATAAGTGCCATCCGGCGCGGGCGCGGCGGCGAGCTTGAGGAGCTTGATCGGGATTTCCACATCCTCGCGACCGGCGAGGGTGGCGATGCCTGTTAGCTCGGGCTTGAGGGTGCGGGCGGTGGCTTCATCCACGAAGGCGACTAGGGCGAGCTTGGCCGTGGCTGGCACAAAAGTGGCGAAGGCTTTGTTGACGGGTGGGTGCCCTTGGAGGACGAGAGTTTTGACGATGTCGCCGGGAGTCCAGCGGCCGTTTTCGATAGGGCCGTGATAGAATGTGCCGTCGGCCGGAGCTTTGAATTCGAACAAACTGCGGTCGGCCTCGAGTTCGACGAGGTCTTGTTTGGCACGCAGGTTGGCGGTCTTGAGAGAGTCGAGGGCGAGTTTGTTCAGCTCGATGGCGCGCGGGATGTCGAGCTCGGCTTTTTTCTGGCTGATCGAGGTGTCGCGTTCGCTATCAGCTAGAGATTTCGCCTCGCGGGGGAGCGTGACGGAGAGCGTGCGTTTGTGATCGAGGGTCTCCATGCGGAGGGCAAACTCGGCGGAGGCGACGGCGTCTTGCTGACGGACGAGGATGATTTCCTCGGTGTCTTCGGTGATGTCGTCCGCCTCGTACATCTTGGAAAGTTGTTTGAGTTCCTCGCGCTGGTTCGAGAGGATTTGCTCGCTGCGCTTGAGGGCTTGGGCGGCGGATTCCTCGGCGGCTTTGCGGCGAGTCTGAGTGAAATAAGCGTTTTCCTCCTTAGCGATTTCCGCCGCGCGGCGGAGTGACTCCAGCTTGTTAGGCGAAGTTTCGAGGAGGATTTTGGAGTCGAGTTCGGCTTGGGCGAGTGAGAGCTTGGCGGTCTCAAGCGCGCTGCGGGCGTCCACGAGTTTTTTGTCGATGTCCTCGGAATCGAAGCGGATAAGCACCTCGCCTTTCGCGACCGTCGCGCCATGTTCGGCGATTTGGACGATCTTCAAATCCGCCCACGCCTTGGGAGCGAGCTTGAGCAGCACGCAATCGCCGCCCGGCAGAGCGGCGGCGGTGAACGATTTTTCAATCGCAAACGGGCGTGGCTCGATGGTGACTTCTCCGGCGTGGGAGGCGGCTGCGATCAAGGCGGGAATGAGGTGTAAAGGGGTGAGACGGGCCATGGGTGCGGCGCAATCAAGCACGCGGAAAACGAAAGATCAATCCGCGGCTTTGCCTTTTCGTGCGAGCCAGATCGGCAGGAAGCGCGGTCGCTTGGCGTTAGGCGAGGAGGGCACGGTGAATTCCGCGACTTCGAAGCCCGAGCCTTGGAGGCGGCGGGTGAGGCTGGCGACGTGGCGCGAACCGGCGATGGCTAACAGGCCACCGGGTTGCAGTGCTTCAAAGGCGGCGGAAACCCAGCGGCGTTCGTCCACCCAGGTGCGGTTGCGCGGGCCGGTGGGCGAGGCGTCGAGATGGACCAAGATGGCGTGGAGCAAGCCGGCATGTTTGATGAGTCCGGCCGGGCCGCAGTCGGTTTCTAACGACACGCGAGGCTCGGTGAGCAGCGGGCTATCCGGCAGATGGGCGCGGTGCCACTCGGGGATCGCGGCGAGCGGCTCGGCGACGATGAAGTTGGCGCGTTTTTGCGGCAGTTCCTTGGCCACGGCAGCGATGGCATGGCCGAGACCCAACCCGGAAAACCAGATCTGCGGCTGGCGGGCAGGGCGGAACGGGGCGCAGGCAAGCCGGGCGAGTTCCTCCTCGGCGGCGCGGGTGGCAGGGCCGCAAATTTGCTGGCCGTGGACGAGCAGAAATTTACGACCGTCGTGCTCTTGGAGGGCGAGGATGTTGCCGTCTGGGAGTTGGGTTTCGGCGAGAGTGATGCGTGGTTTCATGGAGCTTGGGGCTTGCGGGGCCGGGCACGACTTAGGGAATGAAAGCGACGATGTCCACAGAAGCCGGAAATTCGATTTGAAGTTCCGTCAGCCTTGCAAACAGAAAACCCCGACCGAGTGGCCGGGGTTTTTTTGGTTTTTTAGTTGCGGGGAATCTAGGAGGCCAAGAGCCTCCCGATGAATTAAAGGCTGCCTTTAAGGACGGACGATGGCTTGAAGCCGACCGACTTGGATGCGGCGATCTTCATGGCTTCCCCGGTCTTCGGGTTGCGACCTTGGCGGGCGGCCCGCTTTTTCACTTCGAAAGTTCCGAAACCAATGATTTGGACTTTCTGGTCTTTCTTCACGCCTTTGGCGATGGAAGAGAGAACGGCTTCGAGGGCTTCGTCGGCAGCACGCTTGGTGGCGTCTTTCCCGAGGGCGGTTTGGATGGATTCAATCAGTTCAGCTTTGTTCATGGCAGCGACGTTTCTGAGAATGCGGTTGAGGGTTGGCAAGAGAAAATCCGTTGAAATTAAAGGGATTTTTTTCCAGTGGTTGCTTGACTTGCATGCAGCTCCCGGTGTTGGCCGACGCCTGATAGAGAGGACTCAGCCAGTAGGTCGGAGCGGGAAATTTTCGTCAGGGTGAGAGCGATGGATGGCATCAAAAACCTTTGAACGGTGTTTTTCGCCGCCGCCCGGCGGGGTGGACACGAGTGGCTTTGAGCCAAACCCACCGCTCAAGGGTGGCTTGCAGGCCATTCCCCGCGCGAGTCTAGCAGGCAGATCGGCGGTGTTTCGATCAAGCCCCGAGAAGTGCCCCCAGCAGCCCTCGCTGAGCGGTTTCTGAAACGCTGGATCCCTGATCCAGCAAGGATTTCCCCGCGCTTGTGAAATTTTTCACAAATAGATCTTGCGAAAGTTGGCGACGATCCTTTAAAGACCCCGCGCCTGCCGTCAGCAGGATTTCCGCATGCGTTTTTTCCTATCCACCGCGATTTTCTGGAGTTTGAGTCCGCTCGCCGCTTTTGCCGCCGAGGAGGGTGGCCATGAGGGGCTGCCGCTGCACGCCCAGCGGATTTTCGAAAATCTGCCGATCACCAACTCGATGGTGATGTCGTGGGTGGCCGCGTTGTTAGTGATCCTGTTTGCGATGGTCGCCACGCGCCGGATGGAGATGGTCCCAAGCGGAATTCAAAACTTCGCCGAGTGGCTGGTGGAGAGCCTTTACGATTTCCTCGAAGGCATCCTCGGTGCCCACCTCGTCAAGCGCACCTTCTGGTTTTTCGGCGGAGTCTTCATTCTGATTCTCTGCTCGAACTGGATCGGCCTCGTGCCGGGAGTCGGCACGATCAAGTATGGCGAATCCTCGGTCCTGCGCGGCGGCAATGCCGACCTCAACATGACCGCCGCACTGGCAGCCGTCGCCACGGTTTTATGGTTCTATTGGGCGATCACCGAGAACGGAATCGGCGGACTGCTAAAACATATCTTCGCGCCGAAAGGTGAGTTCAATGGCATCATGAAACTGCTCATGATTGTTATCTTCTTCATGGTCGGCATCATTGAGGTGTTCTCAATCTTGCTTCGCCCAGTGGCACTTTCTTTCCGGCTATTCGGCAATATTTATGCGGGTGAAAACATGCTGGAAACCATGATGGGCATGGTTCCTAAATCCATCGCCTTCCTGCCCGCCATGCCATTCTACTTTCTGGAACTGCTTGTCGGCCTAATCCAAGCTCTCGTCTTCATGCTTCTAACCGCCGTGTTTCTACAGTTAATCTGCGATCACGGCGACGACCATAAGGAAGCCCATTGAACCCTTTCCCGTCCTGACCATGACTCAATTGTGGGGAGCGGAAAAACCAATAACAGCAACACACCAACTAATACTATCATGACAACCCTCATCGACCTCAGCCCGTACCTCGGCGAACTCACCGGCAGCATGCAATCTGGACTCGCCGCCATCGGCGCCGGCCTTGGCATCGGCCTCATCGGCGGCAAAGCCGCTGAAGCCACTGGCCGCAACCCAGGTGCCTCCGGCGCGATCCTCACGATCTCGATCATTCTAGCAGCGCTCGTCGAAGGTGCCTTCTTCGTTGCCGCTCTTGTCAAATAATCAACCGCTGCCGGCGGGCCTAACACCCGCCGGCGTCCTTTCGCCTTCGCCTTCTTTTCCCGTTTCATTTCAGATCAAAGCGCCATGTTCGACCTCATCAACGTTCTTGCAGTAGCAGCCGAGGCCGCGCCAAGTTCCGGTAATCCTCTCGAAAACATCGTCAAGACGTTTCACGTCGAGTGGCCACTGCTCATCGCGCAGATTCTCAATGTCCTGCTCGTGCTGTTCGTTCTGAAGAAGTTCGCATTTGGTCCTATTCTAACGATGCTCGAACAACGCCGCGCCCGCATCATCGCGGGTGAAGACAAGATCAAGCTGATCGAGCGCCAACTCGCCGACTCGGTGCAAACGACCGCCACCGCCATTGCCAAGGCCAATGACGAAGCCGTCCGCATGGTTTCCGAAGCCAAACAAGGAGCCGCATCATTCACTGAGCAAAAAGCCCAAGAAGCGATTTCCAGCGCCCAACAGATTCTCGCAAAAGCGGAAGCCGCCGCCAAAGCGGACCGCGAGCGCCTCGTCGCCGAACTCAAGCGCGAATTCGGCCGCCTGGTGGTGGCGACGACTTCCCAAGTGACCGGCAAGGTTCTAACCGCCGACGATCAGAAGCGCATCAACGAAGACGCGCTCGCCCGAGTCGAAGGCTGATCACCCATTTCCGCTTCCTTCTCTGTCATGAAAATTTCCAAGACTGCCGCCGCTGCCGCTCGCCGCTTGTTTGGGCTCTGCCAGACGGCTGGACGGTTCGACGAGTCGAAATTGCGCGAGGTGATCACCCGCTTGGTCGAGGCCAAGCCGCGCGATTTCACCGCCATCCTCGCCGCACTTCAGCGCCTAACTCGCCTCGAACTCGAGCGCCGCGAGGTCACCGTCGAGAGTGCTGTGGAAATGGACGAAGCCACTCGCCAACGGGTGGTCGCCGGTCTCGAGAAACAATACGGGACCGGACTCATCCTCCAATACAAGATCACTCCCGCCCTCTTGGGTGGCCTCCGCATCCGCGTGGGCAACGATGTGTTCGACGGCTCGGTCCAGGGCCGCCTCGACCGCCTCGCTAACGCATTCTAACGATTTTATCTTTGCTGAAAACTTTAACTGAAAACTGAAACCTTGCCATGAGCAGCATCCTCCAGGAACTCGAACAACAGATCGCCGGCATCACGTCGTCCGTTAAAAAAACCAACGTCGGCACTGTCCGCCAAGTCGGCGACGGCGTGGCCAAAGTCGAAGGACTCTCCGACGTCATGCTCAACGAAATGATCGAGTTCGGCGGCGGGGTAACCGGCATGGCGCTCAACCTCGAAGAAAGCGAAGTCGGCGTGGTGCTGCTCGGGGATTATGCCGCCGTCAAGGAAGGTGCCGAGTGCCGCACCACCGGCAAACTTCTATCCGTTCCTGTGGGCGAAGCGGTTCTCGGCCGCGTGGTCAACGCCCTCGGTGCTCCCATCGACGGCAAGGGCGACATCGCCGCTGCTGCATTCTATCCTATGGAAAAAATCGCGCCGGGTATCATTAAGCGGAAGTCCGTTAGTGTGCCTGTGCAAACGGGTATTATGTCAATCGACGCCATGATCCCCGTCGGCCGTGGCCAACGCGAATTGATCATTGGCGACCGCGCCACGGGTAAGACAACCATCGCGGTGGATACGATCATCTCCCAAGCTCAGCAAAATAAAGCTGCGGAAAACGGCAAGTTACAGAATCACAAACCGCTGTATTGCATCTATGTCGCCATCGGCCAGAAGCTCTCTAACGTCGCGCGGATCCAGAAGATCCTCGATGATGCCGGTGCCATGGAATACACCACCATTGTTTCTGCATCCGCTTCAGATGCCGCTGCCATGCAGTATCTCGCGCCCTATGCAGGCTGCGCCATCGCCGAGTATTTCATGGATCAAGGCAAGGACTGCTTGATCGTTTTCGACGACCTCTCCAAGCATGCCGTCGCCTATCGCCAGGTATCGCTGATTCTCCGCCGCCCATCCGGCCGCGAAGCCTATCCGGGCGATGTGTTCTACCTCCACTCCCGGTTGCTAGAGCGTTCCGCCCGTCTATCCGAAGCCGCCGGTGGCGGCTCGCTCACCGCCTTGCCGATCATCGAAACTCAAGCCGGCGACGTTTCCGCCTACATCCCGACCAACGTGATTTCCATCACCGATGGCCAGATTTATCTGGAAACCGACCTCTTCTATCAGGGCATCCGCCCGGCGATTTCCGTCGGTCTCTCGGTGTCCCGCGTCGGCTCCGCCTGCCAAACGAAAACCATCAAGTCCGTGGCCGGTACCACCAAGCTCGACCTCGCGCAGTATCGCGAGTTGCAAGCGTTCGCTCAGTTTGGTTCCGACCTTGATGCTTCTACCAAAAAGAAACTCGACCGCGGCGCCCGCATCGTCGAGCTCTTCAAACAGAATCAATACAGCCCACTCGCCATGGAAATGGAGTCCATCTATCTATTCGCGATGCAGAATGGTTACTTCGACGACGTAGCCGTGGCCGATGTAAAACGCTTCCAAGCCGCGCTTGGTGATTTCTTCAACACCCGCAAAGGCGACCTGCTCGACAAGATCCGCAATGAAAAGCCGGACCTCAAGAAGGACAAGCCGATGGTCGATGCCGTAAAGCAAGGCATCGAGGACTTCAAAAAGTCCTGGAAGTAACCTTCTTCCTCCTCCTGGATTCTTGACTCTATCTATCTCCTAACATGGCAAACCTCCGCGACATCCGCCGACGCATCAAGTCGGTCAAAAACACCGCGCAGATCACCCGCGCGATGCAACTTGTCGCTGCGGCCAAGATGAAGAAAGCGCAAGACCAAGCGCTGGCCGGGCGTGAGTATTCTAAACAACTCAACGGTGTCCTCCAAGACATCAGCGAGGGCTTCAGCGAGGCGACCCACGCGCTGCTAGAAAAACGCAGCGGCAGCCGCGAGCTCGTTCTAATCATTTCCACCGACAAGGGACTTTGCGGTGCGATCAATACCATCCTTGCCAAGGTCGTCCGCAAGCAAACCTCGGCAGATGCCGATTATGTAACTGTCGGTCGCAAGCTGCGCATCATGATGGAGAAACTCGGCCGCAAGGTGATCGCCGATTTCTCCGTGAAAGACCCAGTCCCGTTTGCCGATGCACGCGCCATCGCGACATTGCTCTCCAAGCAATTTCTCGATGGTAACTATGACAAGGTGACCGTCGCATTCACCCGCTTCGTCAATACCATGAGCCAGCAGCCGGAAGTTGTGCAACTTCTCCCGGTCGAAACGCCCACCGACCACGCCGATGTCACGGCAACTAATGATTTCCTATTCGAGCCGTCCCCTGCGGACGTGCTCAGCGCGATCCTCCCTCTCTATATTAACTTCCGGGTCTTCCAAGCGCTCGTCGAAGCCCGCGCTTCTGAGCACTCCGCCCGGATGGTCGCCATGAAATCCGCGACCGACAATGCGAAGAAGTTCATCAAAGAACTCACCCTCGAATATAACAAACTCCGCCAAGGTGCCATCACCGCCGAGCTGCTCGAAATCACCACCGCCATGAAGGCGATGGAGTGATAGGTTGTATCCAATTCCGTTTCCCTTAACTTCCCTCCATGAAAGTCGTTACCGAACAAGAAGCCCGCGCTCAACTGAGCGAGCTTGCGGAGTCCACATGGGACAATCACGACATCGTCGTCATCGCCCGAGAAGGTGGGCGCTCCGCTGTATTGTTATCGCTGGAAGATTATGAAAGTCTCAACGAGACCGCCTATCTTCTGCGTTCACCCGCCAACGCGGAGCGACTTTTGAAATCTCTCGGTGACGTAAAACTCGGCATCAATATGCAAGAGCACGAGCTAATCGAGCCATGATGGTTTGTTTCACACGCGCCGCATGGTCCGACTATCTACATTTTCAGCAGTTCGACAAAAAGTTGGCGTCAAAAATCAATACGCTTATCAAAGACATCACGCGCACTCCCTATGACGGACTTGGTAAACCCGAGCCTCTCAAACACTCATCTTCGGGACTATGGTCACGGAGAATTGATCTTGAACATCGGCTGGTATATCAAATTAGCGAGGACAAGGTCATCATCCATCAGTGCCGCTACCGCTACTAACCTCTAACTAACTCCCACTCTCCACCATGAGCAACACCGGAACCATCGTCCAGATCATCGGCGCCGTCATCGACGCCGACTTCTCCAAGGCCACCAAACTGCCTGAGATTTATAACGCCCTCGAGATTAACTATGTCCTCAACAACGTGGACACCAAACTCGTCCTCGAAGTGCAGCAACATTTGGGTGATGGCTGGGTGCGCGCTGTCGCCATGTCCACCACCGACGGCCTCAAGCGCGGGATGGCCCTTGCCGACCTTGGCAAGCCGATCTCGGTGCCGGTGGGTAAACAAGTGTTAGGACGTATCTTCAATGTCACTGGCGATCTGGTGGACGAAAACGTGCCGCTTGCTGATATTAATTTCCGCTCGCCGATCCATCGGCCAGCACCTTCCTTCACCGAGCAATCCGCTAACACGGAAGTGCTGCCAACCGGCATCAAGGTCATCGACCTCATTTGCCCACTCCTCAAAGGCGGCAAAGGCGGCATGTTCGGTGGTGCCGGCGTCGGCAAGACCGTCGTCATCATGGAACTCATCAACAACATCGCAAAAGCGCACGGTGGATTCTCCGTCTTCGCTGGTGTCGGTGAGCGGACTCGTGAAGGAAACGACCTTTACTGGGAAATGATCGAGTCCGGCGTGATCGCCACCGAGCGCGACGAAAAAGGCCACGTCAAACTCGACGACCGCGGCAATCCTGTCCTAACTGAAGGCTCCAAGGTCGCCCTTTGCTACGGCCAGATGAACGAGCCTCCGGGTGCTCGTCTTCGCGTCGCGCTCTCCGCCCTCACCATGGCCGAGCATTTCCGCGACGAGGACAACCAAGACGTGCTGCTCTTCGTCGATAACATTTTCCGCTTCTCGCAAGCTGGCTC
>JAYVEJ010000234.1:0-1996 GCA_043748885.1 Luteolibacter sp.
TTGCTCCAAGTTGCCTTCGAAAAAATAGCGGATAAACACCGGGTGGATGACCACTTTTCCTTCCTTTCTCTGCTTCGCCGCCGCCCGCGCCATGAAGGCTGGGCCTTCCATAAAATTGACCAAGCGGTCGTTGCAGCGGGTGATGATGCCTTCGGCAAAAATGACTAACGGGAACTTGCCGTCGGCCACGGTTTTGATGGCGCATTTCAGCGATTCCCGGTCCATGCCCTCGCGGTAAACGCTAAAGCCACCCATCCGCGGCAGTAGGAAACGCTGAATGCGGCTCGTCATGAAGACATGCCAACTCGCGATGACATGGAACGGCTGCCCCACCTCCGCTGCTAGATAATCCAGCACCATCGGGTCGCACGGTCGGCAATGGTTGCCCACGATCATGATCCCCTGGCCGGCAGCAAGCGAGGCCCGCAGTTTCTCCGCGCCGATGCATTCCACGGAGGCGATGCCGTATTCTTTGCGCAACTGGCGCGGCAGAATCCACCGCACCACCGCGTGCCAGAACCGACTAAACCGCGGCGGGATAAACGTGTAGGGCTTGTCGAGGACGACGGGTTGCATGGCTTGTTAGTAAATATGGAAGAGAGAAATTAAACCGCAGATGAACGCAGATGGACGCAGATAAGAAAAAACCAAGAATTCCATTTTCTTGTACCTTCTTCCATCTGCGTTTATCTGCGTTCATCGGCGGTTGAAATAATCTTTCTGAATGCACCTGAGTGTTAGGATTGGGATTCCGCCTCACGATTCCGCCAGCGGGCTAACATATCTGGCACCGCCTGCGGGCGCGTCCAGGTGACGAACAAGCCAGCCAGCGCGGCGATCCCCCCGCAGAACCAAAAGATCTGGCCGTAGCTGAGGTGAAAGGTGGTGGCGAGCTGCCCTTGCATCACGGAGGCCACCGCGATGCCGACCCACGATAGCCAGCTCACCGCGCCTTGGACCGCGCCTTTCGTTTGGGGCGATGGGCGGTGTTGCAAGACGGAGACGATAGGCACGATGAACAGTCCGCCGCCCATTCCTAACACGCCGAGGGCGCAGGCGAAGGCCGGCTTGCCGATGCCCGGCCAGCCGAGGCCAAACCCGGCGAGGGCCATCATTCCCGCTCCAATGGGGATGAGTCCGTATTCGATCCGGCCGCGCGACAAGCGGCCTGCTAACATGCTGCCCACGCCGATGCCGAGGCTTAGTGCGGCTTGGAGAGACGCCTGCTGGGTGGGTTTTAGATGGTAAACCTTCTGGGCAAATAGCGCGAGATTGAGCTGCACTAACATCGAGATAAAGAAGAACGCGGTGTTGCCCCAGTTCGCCCGCCAGAGGTCACGGTCGGCCTTCATCACCCGCAGGTTGTTCCAGATTTCGCCGATGATGTTAGGGTTAAACTTCTTCCCGGGATCGGCGGCGGGAACCTTTGCAATGCCGATGCTGGTGAGTAAGCCGAGCGCCGCCAGTCCGGCTAACAACAAGCCAGCCCACATCTCGCGGTGGATCAGCGTTTCCGCCAGCCAGCCGCCAGCGAAAGTTCCGAGGATGATGCCGACGAAGGTGAGCAACTCAAGGATGCCATTTCCCGCCGACAATTTCGAAGTAGGCAGCACCTCGGGCATGATTCCATACTTCGCCGGGGCGAAGATGGTGCTATGCAAACCCATCAGGCAGATCGCGGCGAGTTGCAGTCCTTGCATTTCTAACTTCAAGGCGACGGCGGCGAAAAGCATAATACCTATTTCCCCTAACTTCACGCCGATCATCACCGAACGCTTGCTGAAGCGGTCCGCCATCCAGCCACCGACCGTGGCAAATAACAGGAACGGCACCGCGAATAACAGCGAGGAATGCCCGACAAAACTCTCCTTATCCGCCTCACTCAATGAGACGGTGACGAGCACGGGAAAGATCACCAACCAGCGCAGCGCGTTGTCCGAGAACGCCCCCTGGAACTGGGTGAACATTAAGTTCCAGAAGCCGCGTGGCCACGATT
>JAYVEJ010000235.1:0-1991 GCA_043748885.1 Luteolibacter sp.
CGCCTGCCGGAGAAGTCGATCCGCGCGATCTATCGAGAAATCATGTCCGCCGCGCTGGCGCTGGAGGACGATCTCACCATCGCCTACCTCGGCCCGGAAGGGACGTGGACCCACCAGGCGGCGATCAAGAAATTCGGCCACTCGGTGAATTACTCCGCGCAGCCGAATTTCTCGGATGTCTTCGACCAAGTCGCCCGCCGGACCGCAAATTACGGGGTCGTGCCGATTGAAAATTCCACGGAAGGCGCGGTCTCGCACACGCTCGATTTGTTTGTGGACTCGCCGCTGCACATCTGTGCGCAGATTTTATTGCGGATCGAAAACGGCCTGATGGCGGCGATCCCGCGCAGCGAAATTAAGACGCTCTATTCGCATCCGCAGGTTTTCGGCCAATGCCGGAGTTGGATTCTGAAAAATTTCCCGGAGGCGGATCTGGTCGAAGTTTCCTCCACCACTAAGGCCGCGCAGATCGCCCGCGACCAAGGAGCGCAGGGAGCTGCGGCACTCGGTGGCCCGCTCGCCGCGGAAATGTATGGGCTGAAGCTGCTAGAAGAATCGATCCAAGACCGCGCCACTAACACCACGCGCTTCCTCGTGATCGGCGAGAAACCCTGCCCGCCGACCGGCAACGACCGGACTTCCATTCTGTTCGCGATCCACGACCGGCCCGGCTCGTTGGTCAAGGCGTTGCAGGCGTTCGATCAATTCCACATCAACATGTCGAAAATCGAATCCCGCCCGTCGAAGCGCAAGGACTGGGAATATATTTTCTACGTCGATCTCGCTGGTCACTGCGACGACCCAAAAGTTTCCGAGGCTCTGGAAGAGCTGAGCAACCATTGCTCGCTGGTCAAACTGCTAGGTTCCTACCCGGACGCGGGCGAGTGAAACGGGATGAATTTCGCTCCGATTTGAAGTGATCGGAATTGCTGAAAAATCGCTACAATGCGAGCTGGCATATCCGAACCGGTGCTGATTAGGTTCGCGCCGCATGAACGGAACAGTGGAATTGATCATCGATGGCAAGCCTCTCGTGCTGCCGACAATTGTGGGAACCGAGGGAGAAGTGGGCATCGACATCAGCGCCCTTCGAGCCAAAACCGGCTGCATCACGCTTGACCCCGGTTACGGCAACACCGGCGCCTGCAAAAGCGCGATCACCTTCATCGACGGTGAAAAGGGCATTCTCCAATACCGCGGCTACGATATCGCCGAGTTGGCGAAGAAGAGCACCTTTGTCGAGACCGCCTATCTGTTAATCTACGGCGAGCTTCCCACCGCAGCCGAGCTCCAGGAATTTTCCGGGCAACTCACGGAAAATCAGATGCTGCACCAAGACATGCAACATCACTTCGGCGCGTTTCCGCCAAAGGCCCATCCGATGACGATTCTCTCGGCGATGATCCACGCATCATCGGCCTATCCGAGCATGAAGACGCGCTACAAGTCGCTCCAGGAGGCGTTCCCGATCCATGCCGCGCGGCTCATTTCGCAGACCCGCACCATCGCCACGAGTTCTTATCGCAAAGCCGCCGGACTGCCACCGAGCTATCCGAAAACCCATCTAAAATTCACCGAGAACTTCCTGCACATGATGTTCTCGCAGCCCGGCGAAGACTACGATCTGAAGCCGGAAGTCGTCCGCGCGCTCGACCTCATTTTCCTGCTCCATGCCGACCATGAGCAAAATTGCTCCACCTCCACCGTCCGGATGGTGGCCTCCAGCCAAGCCAATGTTTTCGCCTCCGCCTCCGCCGGAGTTTGCGCGCTGTGGGGTCCACTCCACGGCGGTGCGAATCAAGCGGTGCTCGAAATGTTAGAGGAAATCCACAACGACGGCGACGACGGTTCCAAGTTCCTCGACCAAGTCAAAAACAAGGTGGGCAACCGCCGCTTGATGGGCTTCGGCCACCGGGTTTACAAGAGCTTCGACCCACGCGCCGTGATCATCAAAGAGCAGTGCGACAAGGTGCTCGCCCAGCTCCACGTTT
>JAYVEJ010000236.1:0-1987 GCA_043748885.1 Luteolibacter sp.
ACCCTGCCGCTCGCGGCGTGGATTTCCACGGTGGCAGCCGCCGAATGGACTCCCTTGTTCAATGGCCAAACCCTCGCTGGCTGGACGATCGTGCTTCAGAAAACCGAACCCGGAAAAGATCCCGACCGCTACGTCCAAGTGCGCGATGGCGCGATCCACATGTATGCCGACACCGATCTAGCAGCGACAGTTCCGTTCGGGGTGATCGTGCATGAGAAGACGTTTTCGCGATTCCACCTGAGCCTCGAATACCGATGGGGGGAAAAGAAATTCGCCCCGCGCAAGGACACGCTGCGCGACGCCGGGGTGATCTATCATGCGTCCAACACCGGCAAAGTCTGGCCGGATTCCATCGAGTTCCAAATCCAAGAAGGCGATACCGGCGACATCGTTTTTTTGCCGAAAGCCGGCCTCACTTGGATGCGCCCGGACCCGGAAAACGCCCCGCAAGGCCAAGGCGAGCCACGCATGCTGCCCGAAGACGGTGGCTTCCCCAAAGATTTCGGCGGGACTGGCTTCGGCTACATCGGCCGATTCCCCGTGTTAGATACGCTCGTGGGCTGGAACCGGGTGGACCTGATCGTCCACGCCGGTGAATCGGCGGAATACCTCGTCAATGGCAAGACCGAGGCCCGCATCGCGAATCTTCGTGAAAAGGACGGCTCGCCCGTGCGCGAGGGAAAAATCGCACTCCAGCTCGAAGGCGCGGAAATCCTCTACCGCGACGTGAAAATCCGCGAACTCGGCATGCCCCTCAAGGCGGACCGAGGAGTCGTCTCTCTCAGCGCCATGAACGGACAGAAGACGCGCAAGGCAACGCTTGTCGTTAGAAATCCATCGGCTGCCGAGATCGCGCCCCACCTCACCATCACCGGTGCCGGCGCAGCCCGCTTCAAGGCCACGGCGCAAGATCCCATGATTCCCCCTAACGGCTCCACCACCATCACTGTGGAATTCAGCGCCTCGCGGACGTACGGAC
Organism: Luteolibacter sp.; assembly: GCA_043748885.1. Lineage (GTDB taxonomy): Bacteria > Verrucomicrobiota > Verrucomicrobiia > Verrucomicrobiales > Akkermansiaceae > Luteolibacter. The sequence continues at coordinate 980 of JAYVEJ010000236.1, forward strand.
GCTTCAGCGCGGGTCTGCAAATCGGCGGAAAAGATGACGGCACCTTCGTCATCCTACAGGGCATGAGCTTGGCAGCGTTCGAAGGAAAGGATGAACCCGCGCTGCAAACCATCGTCCACGCGCTGGGCATCCCTCTGGATGTCGGCGGCGGCAAGCTGGAGTTAGACACGAAAGCAGCCGTCATCGGCCAGAGCGTGGCCATCCCCGCCTTCCGCGCGGCGGGTGCTGGAAAAATCCGCGTCACGCCGCTCGCCCGCTTTTCGCCGAAGGGCGTGACCCCGTTTGGCATCGTTCTAGCAGGTGATAGCGCGCTGCTGGAAATGGGCCGGCTTGCGGATGTCTCGGATGAAATTCAGGACGCGCACCAGTCGCTTTTCCCTCCGCTCGTAGGCGGGGCATCGTTCACCGAGTTCGACGCGCCCGACAAGCCGTTCGCATTTTACATGAAGGGTCCTAAGTTCGATTCCTTCAGCGATCCCGCGATCCAGACCATCGCCGGCATCCCTCACACCGGGCGGATCTATCCGGTGAGTTTCTATCAAGGCCGCAAAATGAAGGACTCTTGGCTAGTCGGATTCGAGGAAGCAGCGAATGGCGACTATCAGGACGGATTGTTCCTGATAGAGAATGCGGCCCCTGCTAAATAGCCCGACACCATGGAATCATTCGTGGATTTTGGAACAGCGATCAAGTTGACCCGCCCGGACGCAACCCCTATGCTGCCGCACCATTCCATGAAAAACCGCAGTTTTCTAACCGCCCTTCGTCCCGCTGGCATCCTCCGCTGGTCCACTGCCTGCATTCTGGCGGGTGGACTCGCCAGTTGTGACCGCGGCGTCCGTTATGTCGCGACCGAGAAAGACGCGGAAATGGCGGAGTCCCAATCGCAGATCGAGAAGTTAGACAGCGGAAAGTCCAAGCTCATCAAGGGCGAGGTCGCTAACAATTTTCACATTCCCCGCGTCGGCTACTACCACGCGGAGGCGCGGAATTTTTACGAACATCCCT
>JAYVEJ010000237.1:0-5393 GCA_043748885.1 Luteolibacter sp.
CTTCGATTGATGTAATACCTAACGGACGCTGCCGCCCATCAGGTTTTAAGATATACACTCTACGCGGTGGTTTCGCTTGGTAGCTTCCCCGGGTGTATCCGACCATGGAGGTCTATTAATTTCGCCTCCAGATCGTGTTCATAGTCCTGCCACGTCACTCCACCCTATCCCGACCGCCGCGGTCTTCTTTAACCTATAGAAAGACCGTCGCAACGCATCGACATCCGCAGGGTGTAGCAGGGAAACGAACTTCAACTTGCCGTCCTTGCCGGCGGCTTCACGTATGCCTTCCAGTCCGCTTGTCCCTACCTCGGTCCGGCTCTGCGCCCGGGGTGGGGTGGCCTGGCCGGCGTTACTCTCCGCTCTAGTCCCTTTTCTCCATCCCCTCTGCGGGGCCATGTCGCCACAGATACCGTTAGGCTTTGATTCGCTATCGCTCACCCCTCGCGGGACTCTCCTCCGGAGACTCTATGTCCGCTGCGCTCCCATTCCCGGTTCTCGCGCTTGAAACTTCGACACATGCACAGGTTCTACGACTCCGTCGTGTTCGCCCTCAGCTTGCCTTGGCGCTGAGGACGATGTTGCCTTCCCCTTGTCAGTACAAGGTCGGCACACGGGAACTTTGATTTCGGAGCTCGGGTGGCTGGCCTGCGTCTCCACTCCCCCATGCTACACCCGGAGCATTACTGCTCCCAGCGTAGGGTTCGTGGCCAAAGCGACTGGCTAAGTTTTCTTTGTAAGACTCTTTCATTCTCTGTTTCAAGCCGGTTTATCCCGGCGCTTTCACTGACGCCTGGGATCGCCTCCGCAAGACCACCACCGCTAACGGTACCACCGAGTTTCTCCACACCGATGCCTCCTCCTCCCTCCAGCGCGTCCGCGTGACCGACCCCACCGGGCGCAAGACCATCACCGAGTCCGATCCCTACAACTCCAATGGCACCATCACCCGCAACGGCATCGACGTGGACGGCAATGGCTCACTCGGCGCGTCCGACCGCTACGTCGAGAGCCTCACCACCATCTCTAACGGCAAGCTCATCACGACCCTGAAACTTACCGAAGACAACGGCCTGCGCGAAATCCTCGGCACCGAATGGACTCCTAACGGAAATGTGACGGTCACCAAAATCAACGGCAACGAGGAAACCATCACCCGCACCCCGAACTACACCACCAAGACCGTCACCACCACCTCCACCAAAGGCTGGAGCAAGTCGGAGAGCTTTAACAACCTAGGCCTAACAACAAGTAGCACTCTCACCGGAGCCGGAGTTCCCGCTGCCACCCTCACCCCCGTCTGGCGGGCCGACGGCTCGCTTTCGGAAGTCGCTTTCACAACTGTTGGAGACACTCACAGTGCCACCTTCAACAATAACGGCACCCTTACCACCCTAACGGCTCCCAGCAAGGGAAACATCCTCGGCAGCCACAGCATCGCTAACGGCGTAGAAACTCTCACCGTCGACGGCGTCACCACCGTCACCAAACTCGACGGCACCCAAGTGACCACCAGCGAAAGCGACGTGCCTAACAAGACCGAAACTCTTGCCGTCAGCGGCGGTGGTTTCCAGCAAACCACCCATCCCGCAGTCGGGGCCGATACTACCTCCACTTTCAATGCCGCCGGAACCGGGGAAACCTACGGTTACCAGAACGGCTTGCTGGCATCCGTCACCCTCGCCCGCGGCGGAAACCTTGCTCTCGGTTATTCCAACGACGGCGCGAAAGATCTAACGTCCGCCTTCTGGCCGACCGTTTCCTCCGGTTCCTTCACCATCCCCGCCGCCACCGAGGGCTTTGGCTATGACCGGGCGGGGCGTATGAACTCCATCGGTGATGCCTCCGGCGTGCGCTCGCTCGCCTATCAGAATAGACGCGCCAGCGAAACCGCGTGGAATTCCGGGGCGCTCGCCGGATACAAGATTGTCAGAGGTCTCGATGCCAGCGGGCGCGACATCGGCTTCACCCTTTACCGGGGAAACACCGTCATCCACTCGGCCAGCAAAGCCCCCAACGGCGTGTCCGGTGAGATTTCCGGCATCAGTTCTGGCACCCTAACCACCTCCTTCGAACGCGATCCGGCTCGCAATATCACTTCCATCACCCGTGGTTCCGTCACCCAGAACTGGCCCCGCACCGGCGGGCGCATTAGTGCCGCAAATAGCAGCGTTTCCGGTACCCCTACCTTCGGCTACACGAACTTCGATCCCCAAGGCCGCCGTCTCAACTGCGCCACCGGCGGCGGCGCATGGGCTTACAACTACACCAATGGCCAACTAACATCTGCCATCCATCCCTTACTCGGCAGCTTCAGTTATAGCTTCGACGGCATCGGTCGCCGCACGGACAAAGGCAGTGCCAACACCTCCGATCTTCTTAACCGAACCCTTGCCTGGACCAACAGCCAGAACAAGATCGTCAAGGTAACAGCCCATCCCGCCGCTCAAGTCTGGGTGGGCATCGGCACCGCTGCCCCTGCGCAGATCCCCAACTTCAACGGCAACTTCAGTTACCCCACCCCGTCCCCCGGAGCGCAAGGAGGTTGGGTACCCTGGAACACCCTCGCCGTCCTCCCCGGCCAAGGCGATGCTGGAGCCAATCCCGACGCCAAAGCCGAAGAAAGCGGAGCCGTCTGGGTTCCGCCGACGAATGAAAGTTTCGCCTACGACGCTGCCGGAAACCGCCAATCCTCCGCCCTCTGGGATTATGGCTGGGATGCCCGCAACAACCTCGTTAGACAACGCACTAAAAACCACAACACCGCCATCCAAGGCTACGACATCACCAACGCCTACGATTCCCAAAACCGCCGCTTCAGCAAGAAGGTCAATCGCTATCAGAACGGAGCCATCGTCGAACAAAAAGTCATCACCTTCATCCACGACGGAAACGACCTCATCTACGAACGCCACCAACTCCTCAGCGGCCTCACTACGTTAGAGCGCAAATACATTTGGGGTCCCGACATCAGCGGCACCCAAGGCGGAGTCGGCGGCGCAGGTGGCCTCCTCCTCATCCGTGAAACCAAAGGCAACGTCACCACCGACCTCTATCCTTTATACGACGGCTCTGGCAACGTCATCGCCCTAGCAGACCCCACCGGAACCCTCCAAGCCGAGTATGCTTATGGACCCTTCGGAGAACTCATCCACGCCAGAGGCCCGAAAGCCCAAAGTTGCCCGTTCCGTTTCGCCACAAAATACTACGATCAGGAAACGGGATTCTATAATTTTGGAAGGCGTTTCTATGATCCGGTGACAGGTCAATGGCTGAGTCGCGAACCACTGGGAGAAAAGGAAAGTCTCAACCTCTATTCGTATTGCGGAAATGATCCGATTAACTACGTCGATGTTGATGGATTGTGGCGCATCAACACGCAGGAAGCAGCGAACGACCAACGTGTCGAATGGCTCTTGATGCAACTCTCAGCCGGTAGCGGATTGCCCAACGCGCCACGCGACGAATGGAAACTCTACTTCCCGGAAAGCAGCGACTTCGGACTATACAAACCCTACGGACCAGACGACTACAAACGCGCTCAGACCTTCGTTCAGAATCTTGGCAGGCCGTCATGCGATCCATGACCGGCGAGCAGGGCACAGCTGCCAGACAGCCGTCATTCGGCCCCGCACCTGAATGGATACCGAGCACCACCTCGGCGTTGACACTTGGCGCAGCCAACACCCCACTCAACGCGAGTATCAACAGCGATTGGCTCCTGCCAACCGGAGCTGGAGCGGCAGGAGCAAAGTTCCTGTTCGGCGGCATGAAAGCGATGCTGCCGATCTTGGCGTCAGGTGCCCGGTCAGAAGCTCGAATTTTAACAGCAGAAATGCGGGCTGGGGAAATGGCTTCAGGGCTTGGAGCAAAGACAGCAACGGCAATACAACCTTACTTCCCAACAAACAACGGTTTCCTCGGTGCAACTGAAAAGCAGTTTTTGATGCCAGGCCAAACGATAGATCGATTTGGAGGTAGTGGGTATTCCCGATTCTTCTCACCCGCTGGGACATCCGAGGCTGCAAGAACTCTTCCCGCAGGCTCAGCGGGCCAGCAGCTTCGTTCGTTTGAGGTGATGAAACCCTTTTCAGCTGATGTAGGCACGGTGGCTCCAGCTTTCGGACAGCCTGGACTTGGACAGCAGTTCGTGACGCCCGTAAGACTAGAAACTCTTCTAAAACGCGGCATCGTACGAGAGTCACCTTAAATGCATATGGCTATTGAATTTACAGAACTTTCTGGATGGAGCTTCGACGCGGACGAAGTATCTGCAGGTGTTTTCATGGCAGTCGGATCTGACTGCTTTGGTCGAAAGATTGAAAAAACTGGCACCGATCCAGACGCTTTGATCGAAGCATGTAGACGAGATGCGATTCGAATGATGAAGGACTACGACGCAAGGAAGGAGGGGTCGAAATCAGACTAAGGGTATGACGAGACTGATCTGCACACTGCTGACGCTACTTTTTTCGTTGAGCGGCCCGGCAATGGGAGAACACAATGATTTTGGCCGCTGGAGCATTGCTGCAAATACAACAGCGCGTTGGGGGCCCGCTACCGGATCCGGGCCATTAAGTGAAGGAGTTACGGCTACGTTTAGAGGCGGTTCATGCACGGAAATGGTGACCAGTGAGACTACCACCCTGTATCACAACTACGGGACGGACCTTTTGTCACGGGCCAAATCACGGGCGATTGCGAGGCCGAGGCCAGTTCCGCTCGCGCCTTCGTTCACCGCGGAATGGATGCGTTCGAATGGCCGGAAAATGAGCTCGGCGGCTTCGGGTGGGATGCCCGGACCTTGGTCGGTGATGCGGAGGGTCAATTCACCGGCCTCGACGCGGGTGCTGACCGCGACCACGCCGCCGGGCACGTATTTCTCCACATTGGAAAGCAGATTGCCGACGATCTGGGCGAGGGCATCGGCATCAAATAAGCAGGCGGACTGGGTGTTTTCGTCCATGCGCTGGATTGTCAGGGCGCGCCGCTGGAAGCTGGGGGTGAATGGATCGATCACGCTGGAGATGATTTCCGCCGGGATGCAGGTCCGGGAGGTGATCTCCATCTTTCCTTCCTCGGTGCGGGAAAAAGTCAGGACATTCTCGATCAGCCGCCCGAGCCTGCGGGCCTCGATGCGGACAAGTGCGAGCCTGCGGTTGGATTCTTCCGGCTCATCCTCCGCGAGTTCAATGGCGAGATCGATGTTTAGCAGGATGTTCGTGGGAGACTCCGTTGACGAAGGAAACCCGCTGGGCGGCGCTGGCATGGTCACGCCGCTGGGCGAGAAAAACAACGCCGCCGAGTAGAGCGATGATCACGGCAAGTGCGACCGTGACGGCGAGAGTGGCGGGCTGGTAATGTATGAGCGTCTTCCGAGTATCCCATGAGGC